>DAOUTC010000124.1 GCA_030626915.1 Dehalococcoidia bacterium | reverse complement strand
TGTTTAAACCTATGATAGTAATATCAAATAAAGCTAATTGGAGGTAATAAACCATGGTAGAGAAAAAGGCAGAGCAAGCATATAGTTGGGAGGAGGTATTTTCTTTTGATCGCTTGAAGAGAGCCATGACAGCCAGAGCTCTAAATAGAATTGAGAGCATGTGGCAGGGGAAAGAGCCTATAAGTCCTGAGCAAATTAGTGAAGTGATCAACGATGAATGGCGGAAGGTTAAAGAGGCAGTGAGGTCATCACCGGCAGCAAGGGAAGCCTTCCGAAAGTATTTGGAGCACACCGTCTCCGATGAGATAGATAAGCTAATACGAAAAGACAAGGCTGAACTGGAGTCTCTGGGCGTGGTTGAGAGGAGTTTATAAATTTGGCTTTAGAGGATAAAGGTAACACAGTTGCTGAAGTTAGTCCTGAGCTAACCAGGGAGCAGGTGGAAAGACACCTCAAGATGCTGGATGAAAGGCTGGATAACATGGACTCCATAATTACATCGCTTGTAGAAAGGGTGATGCAGCAACCTCTCACCCTGGAAATATCATGCCCTAAGTGTGGTCAAAGCATACAAATCAACATAACAAGCAATGCCAGGCTAAAAGGCTAACCACTATAGTATTTAAAGAATGGGTAAGCATTGCCTTAACCCATAATCAGTTACTTGACTGCGGCAAGGTCAAGTAGGGATTACAAAAGGGATTTATATGTCACTATATAGCTCAAATTCATAGGGATGAGGTCTAACTCGTAGTGGATTCACTTCCTTGTCTAGTTTGTATTTAATCCATGTATCTATCAAATCTTCGGTAAATACTCCCCCCTTCAGTAAGAAGCTATGGTCATTTCTTAAAGCATGTAAAGCATCTTCTAATGAGCCAGGCAGAGTCTTGATATTAGCCCGCTGTTGCTCCGTCATTTCAGCAATATCTATTTCAAAAGGGCCAAGACCTTTAGCATTTGGATCTATTTTATTCTCTATGCCATCAAGGCCTGCCATCAGCATAGCTGACAAAGCCAAATAGGGATTGCCGGTTGCATCTGGCGGGCGGAACTCCACTCTCGCCCTCTCCTTATTTACATCATACATAGGTATACGCACTGCCGCAGTCCTATTCGCTGCGCCATAAAAGAGATTTACAGGAGCTTCATAGCCAGGGGTCAGTCGCTTGTAAGAGTTGGTACTAGGATTGGTAAATGCTAGGAGTGCTGGACCATGACTTAGCAGCCCGCCAACATAGTTTAGGGCCAGTTGTCCCAAGCCAGCATAGCCATCTTGGTCATAAAAGAGAGAAACCTTACCGTCAGATAGGTACTGGTGGACATGCATACCGCTCCCTGCTTCCCCATATAGCGGCTTCGGCATAAAAGTAACAACTTTGCAGCTCTGGTTGGCAACATTCTTAATAATGTACTTCATTAACATCACTGCATCTGCTGATTTCAGCAGAGTATCATATAGCAACTCGATCTCTACTTGAGCCGCGCCGCCCACTTCGTGGTGGTGATACCTTATTGGTATGCCAGCCTCTTCTATTAACTTGACCATCTTAGCTCTCAGGTTAAATGTAGTGTCTGCCGGCAATATGCCATGATATCCGCCCTTCAGAGGGAACTTATACCCCAAGTTTGAACCAGGCTTTCCAGCATTCCAGAAAGCCTCAGCGGAGTCGACATAATAAAATGCCTGATGCACCTCTGAGGCATATCTGATTTCATCAAAGATGTAGAACTCGAGCTCCGGACTAAACAAGGCTATACCTTTCTGGGTTGAGGTCATATATGCCTCAGCCCTTCTAGAAACGTTACGAGGGTATCTGAGGTAAGATGTCCCATCAGACTCGAAGATATCGCACGTTATACTGAGTGTTTTAAACTCGCTGAAGGGATCGAGGATACAAGTGCTGCCGTCGGGTATTATCTTCATGTCTCCTGACGCAACTTTCTTATACCCGGGGTAGCTGGAGGCATCTATTCCAACACCATCAATGAACGTTGACTCGCTCAGCTGGCTTACAGGAATAGTCACATGATGCCAGCGACCAATTAAGTCAACAACCTTGAAATCCACCATCTCAATGTTTTGATCTTTAACAAACTTAAGTATTTCTTCCGTCGTTAATAGCATACTTACCTCCTGCCGATGAAATTCATACAATCTTTACCATGGTTCCATAAGTTGCTACCTCAACTCCAGGCATTGACACCTGAGGTTACGAACCTAGTATCGGCCAAATTATAGCATTATCCCCCGTCTTATTGTCATAATTTGCCGCCGCAGCATTTCATATATGTCACTATCTTTCCTGAATCCACCCGAATTCATAAGGACTGAGCCCACTTTACGGCATTTACGAAAATCTGGAAACCATCCTGGTACTTCCTGACTCCTTGCCTCATCCACTGCGGATGCTGGGTGCCCCGAATATACCGTTCGGGGTGTGGCATCAGAGCAAAAACACGCCCTGAGGCATCACAAATGCCAGCAATATTTGCCACTGAGCCATTAGGATTATGGGGGTATCCAGCTTTGCTGTTTCCATTCTCGTCGGCGTAATACAACACTATATTTAACTGGGGCAAGACTTCAGAGTCAGCTACGACTTTCCCTTCAGCGTGGGCCACAGGAAGATACATACGTTCTATGTCTTTGGTGAATATACATGGGCTTTCCCTGTTCACCTTCAGGTGCACCCATCGGCACTCAAACCTACCCGAATCATTGGCCACCAAGGTTAATAATGGTTTGCCAGCTCGTAACGACTCGGGTAAAATACCAGCCTTTACCAGCACCTGAAAGCCATTACAAATGCCTAAAATCAGCCCTCCACCTTCGATAAACCTTTCTATATCCCCGCCGAGTTTTAGTCTAAGTTCATTGGCTAACACCTTACCCGCGGATATATCATCATCATAGGTGAATCCGCCGGGAATAACCACTATTTGATAATCGGAGATTCGCTGTTCACGACGAATCAATTCACCAACGTGAACTAAGGAAGTTACCGCCCCTGCTTGTTGGAAAGCGAAGGCAGTTTCAGCATCGCAATTTGTCCCCGGGGCACGTAGTATTAGTGTTCTCACCTTGCTCATTAGCTCTTACCAGCGTAACGGTCTCTGCCAGGCTCGCTTTAATTCACCAACGGATTTGGCCACAATCTTCCTGCCATTCACCCCGTATATCTCCAGCATCTCAGAATCAGAAACTCGACCAATAATGGCTAAGTTAGTAGTACTCATTATCTCTTCAAATTCATGCTTGCTCTCTGGCGCCACCTCAACCAAGAAGCGGCTGTTTGACTCCGAAAAGAGTATGAAGTCATCCCTCTCTATAGGCTCACTGAGTGGAATCCGTTCCAGATAGACTGTAGCTCCTAAGCCTGCGGCAAAGGCCATCTCAGCAAGGGCAACGCCAAGG
>DAOUTC010000083.1 GCA_030626915.1 Dehalococcoidia bacterium | reverse complement strand
GTGCCAGTGACAAATGGTCCTACAGCCATTAAATAGGCATAAAATACCGACCCTATTAGATTGCCCAGGTAAACCCAGCCCCAAACTTTAAAGACGCTCTTCCAGTTAGCTTGTCTTCTTAATGCTGCCATGGGAACCAGCATGCAGTCCCCAGTAAATAACTCGGCTCCTGTCAACACAATGGCAATCAGTCCTACAGGGAAAACTGCGCCACCAACTAAACTCTTAGCACCACCGGCAAAACCGGTGCTACACACAGTACATAATGCTGCCCCCATGGCGATGTAAGCACCAGCCATAAATCCGCGGAGAAGCAGCTGGGATGCTGGCAATTTCGCCTTATAGGCTCCCGCGTTTCCCGCCAGTAGAGTCATCTTTTGCGGTGAATTAAAAGGCATTTTTTATTAATCTCCTTTAATTTATATTACTCGAATAGAGCTTCTATTTGCGCCATAATCTCCACATCTCTGAAATGGTTCATAGTGATAGCCCCAGAAGGACAAGCAGCACCACAGGTGCCACAGCCTTTACATAGAGCAGTAATAGAATGGGCGACCTTTTTATCATCTTTGCTCTGGAGTTCCACAGCTTTATAAGGACATAAAGGTTCACAAACCCCGCAGCCCGAGCATTTATCTTCATTAACCACAGCAGTTATTGCTTCAGGTTTGACGTAGCCTGCTCTCATGGGAACTGCTGCTTTTCCGGCAGCAGCGTAAGCTTGGGAAATGCCTTCTGTTATATCCGTTGGCCACCTGGCAGAGCCACAAAGGTAGATGCCATCGGTGGCAAATTCCACTGGCATCAACTTGAGATGTGCCTCGAGAAAGAAGCCTTGCTCGCTCAAAGGGACTTTAAGCATCTTAGAGATTTCCTCGTTGTTGGCTTGGGGAATTAGGGGAGTGGTGAGCACCACCATATCCACGGGAAGCTCTATTTCCCTGGCTATTAACTGATGCCATACCTTTACCTTTTCGGCCCTTCCATTCCCGACGACTTGGGGTGGCTTTTCCAAATCATATCTTATAAATCTAACACCTTGCTCCATGGATTTTCGATAGTAATTTTCGAAGTCTATTCCATAAGCCATTAAATCGCGGTGGAGGAGCCAGACTTTCGCCTTAGGATTACTTTCCTTAATTAAGGTAGCATTCTTAATTGCTGTCATGCAGCAGAATCTGCTGCAATATGTTCGCTCAGGAACTCTTGCTCCTACGCAGTTGATCATCGCCACATTTTGCCCATCGAGCTCTCCTCTCTTCATTTTTTGTTCTAGCTCAAGCTGGGTGATAACATTGGGAAGTTTGCCATAGCCATACTGACCTACTGGCTTTAGTTCCGCAGCGCCAATGGCAACAATAATGGTACCGACTTTAATGTTGCTCTCCTTCCCGTTCTGGTCTAGGGTAACATCGAAGTTCCCTATAAACCCGCTCACATCCTTTACCTTGGTAGAGAGGTAAGTTTTGATTTTAGGGTGGCACCTCACCTTTTGGACAATTGGCTCTACTAATTTGCTAGCCTCTTCGTTGGTAGGAAAGAGTTTATAGATTTCTAGCAAAGTGCCGCCAAACTCTTCCCCTCTTTCCACTAGATGAACCTCGAAACCTTGCTTTGCCAGATTTAAGGAGGCACTCATTCCGACTATACCTCCACCCATGACTAAACATGATGGGCTCACCTGTATCTCGATCTCCTCCAGGGGCTCCAGAAGCCTTGCCTTGGCTACTCCCATCCTGATGAGGTCTTTAGTCTTTTCCGTGGCCTTCTCCGGCTCACGCATATGCACCCAAGAACACTGATCTCTTATGTTGACAAACTCGAAGAGATATTTATTCAAGCCAGCTTCCTCACAGGCGGCTCTGAAGAGGGGCTCATGGGTTCTAGGAGTGCAGGAAGCTACTATAACCCGATTCAAGTTATGCTCTGGTATTGCTTTCTTTATCGCTGAGATTCCTTCCGCAGAACAGGTAAATAGATTGCGCTCGGCATGCACCACATTAGGGAGCCCTTTAATATATTCCACTACCTGCGGCACATCCACATATGCTCCAATATTTATGCCGCAATGGCAGACGAAAACTCCGATACGAGGTTCTTCCATCATGGGCTGCTCCCTGCTATAACTTCAACTACTCTAGCTGCTGCCCCCGACCCTTGCACTACAGAGTCTGGAATATCTCTGGGGCTATGAACATAGCCGCAGGCAAATATTCCAGGTCTGGTAGTATCTACAGGATGGGATAACTTATCAGGAACCTTTACAAAGCCATATTCATTTAGCTCTATGCCTAGTATCTCTGCCAATTCCTTGCTGCCTCGGGAGGGAATCATCGCCTGACAAAGAACTACTAAATCTACTTCTATATTCTTTGTTTCGCCGCTAATAGTATCCTCAAACCACACAATTGGATTTTGGTTTTCAGAGTTGACCTCAATTTTACCGGGACGACTCCTGATATATGTCACGTTGTACTCTTCTTTTGCCCTTATAATATATTCTTGGAACCTTTTGCCTACAGCTCTTAAGTCCATATAGAAAATGGTGGATTTTGTCCTTGGGTGATGTTCGTAGGCCAGCATTGCCTCTTTGGTAGCATGCATACAGCAGACGCTGGAGCAATAAGCTTTGTACCTGAAATCACGGGAGCCAACGCATTGAATGAAGGCTATATTGTAAGGGGTCTTTCCATCTGAAGGGCGCCTGAGTTCGCCAAAGGTAGGTCCTGAGGCTGCAGTTAGCCTTTCATATTCTAAGGCGGTAATGACATTTTTTATCTTTCCATAGCCATATTCTGTTAGCGGTGAGACATCGTATAGGTCAAGGCCCGTAGCTAGGATTATTGTCCCTACATTGACTTCAATGTCTTCATCCGTCATCGTGTAGGCTATAGCTTTTGCCTCGCAACGCTTCTCACATTCATGACATTCGATGCACCCTTCTATTTGTCCTGCAAGGCAGCGTGAAGCTTCTTCTGCGGCTTCCTCCGAGGTATAACCTAAAGCCACCTCACGAAAGTCTTTGATTCTCTCCTTAATAGACACCTTGCTCATCTTTATGCGTTTTTGGGAAGGGAAGCATCTTTTCCTGTCCTCTACTTCCTCAGGGGAGAGCTTCTCCGGTTCCCTTTCCTCTTCTTCAACCACAAGAGGCTCTCCTTTCAAGTATCGTTCTATAGAGAGAGCTGCCTTCTTACCTGCTGCTATAGCATCGATTACGAAAGCAGGCCCAGTAACTACGTCGCCTCCGGCGAAGACTCCCGCAATGTTAGTCGCTTGAGTCTTAGGGTCAATTTCTATCATGCCACGCCTTGTGAGCGAGATTCCAAGCTCCTTAACGAATTCCGTTTCCGAAACTTGGCCTAAGGCAGCAATCACCGTATCTACTGAAGTAGTAAACTCTGAGCCTTCGATAGGGATAGGTCTAGGACGACCACTGGCATCAGGCTCTCCGAGCTTCATCCTTATGCACTCTATCTTAGAGAGTCTTCCGTTTTCGGGAAAGAAGCGAGTTGGAGTGGTCAGGAATTCAATCCCTATCCCTTCTTCCTCCACTGCAGCCACTTCTTCTGCAGAAGCCGGCATCTCACTTCGGGAACGGCGATACACTATTTTTACCTCTTCTGCTCCAAGGCGTTTTGCTGTTCTAGCACAGTCAACAGCCGTATTCCCTCCGCCAATCACTGCTGTCTTCTTCCCTACCTCTATCTTCTCACCAAGGTTTACCGCTCGCAGGAATCTTATCCCCTCCATCACCCCAGGAAGGTCTTCCCCCTCTACCCTGAGTCTCATTCCACCATGGGCTCCGGTAGCGATAAAAAGGGCATCATAGTTTTCCCTTAATTCCTCCAGGGTAATATCTTTGCCGACCTGAACCCCTGTTCTTATCTCTACACCAAGCTTCTGGATGTAACCTATCTCTTGGCGCAAAATCTCCTTGGGAAGGCGATATTCAGGGATGCCGACACGGAGCATTCCTCCTGGTTCGGGAAGAGCCTCAAAGATGGTTACATTATGTCCTTTTAGAGCAAGGTCATTAGCAGCGGCGAGACCTGCAGGGCCTGAGCCTACAATGGCTACTTTTTTATCCGTTTTGGTAACAGTCGGAGCTTCAGGCTCTTGGATATTCACCTGGTCGGCAGCAAATCTCTTTAGGTCGCAGATAGCCATAGGTTCATCAAGCTGCCGGCGATTACAAGCTTCCTCACAGGGAGCGTAGCAAACTCGGCCAACGGAGGCTGGAAGAGGATTTGTATCCCTGATAAGCTTATAAGCCTCTTGAAACTCCCCCTCAGCAATAAGCTTGATATAACCAAGAACATTGGTGTGAACAGGGCAAGCATCCATGCAAGCTGCTTTACAAGGTCTTTCTTCCCTCTTATCAATGGTATATTTCTTGGGAACAGCCTGAGGGAAGGGGATAAAGATAGCCTTTCTTTTCCCCAGTCCTTGGTCAAATTCCTTGGGCAGGATAACAGGACATCCCTCCTCGCAGAGACCGCATCCGGTGCATTTATTCCAATCAACAAAAGGTGAATTCCTTTTTATCTTGACTTTGAACTCACCCACCTCTCCGGAGATATCTTCCACTTCGGAATAAGTATAAAGGTCTATATTAGAATGGGAGCTCGCTTCTATCATCTTAGGGGCGAGAATGCACATGGCACAATCATTGGTGGGGAAGGTCTTATCTAGCTGTGCCATTCTCCCCCCGATGCTAGGCGACTTTTCCACCAGATAAACCTTAAAACCCATATTAGCTAAATCGAGCGAGGCTTGAATACCGGCAATGCCACCACCGATTACCAGGATTGATTTATGCCCATTTTCCCCATTCATTCTTAGCCTCCCATGGCATCTGCTACCAGATTAACCAAATCCATAACCTCTATTTCTATGTCAGAACCCTTCTCCTCACCCTTATTTGTCATAGCGCATCTGAAATGAGTTTGGCATTTGGGGCAAGAGGTTATCAATGTCTTTGCACCTGTGGCTTTAGCTTCAAGTAGCCTCTCCACCCTTACCTGTTTGGAATATGAATCACAATTGGTAAAACAGCTTGTGCCACAGCAGGCAGATTCTTCTCTATTATGTTCCATTTCTATGAACTCTATTCCTGGGATAGCTTGTAGCACCTTCCTGGGAGCATCATAAACCCCGAGATGCCTCCCTAAGCGGCAAGGGTCTTGGTAAGTGACTTTCTTTCTTATCTCTTTAAAGCGTAAGCCCTCTGTTTCCAACTTCTGAGCTAAAAGCTCGGAGATATGCATAACCTCACAATCTAGCTTGACATAATTGGGATAATCCAATTTAAAGGTGCGATAGCACTCAGGACAAAAGAAGACAATTTTCTTTACTCCGCTTTCCTTTACAATAGAGGCGTTATGCGCTGCTAATTTCTTGAATGTTTCTACATCTCCTAGCCACAAAGCATCATGCCCGCAGCATTTCTCATCGGGATGCACTAAGGGCTCTATGCCCAATAAGTTGAGAACC
>DAOUTC010000077.1 GCA_030626915.1 Dehalococcoidia bacterium | reverse complement strand
TATTCCGAGACGCGCTCAGCCGGGAACAGGCCTCACCATACCGTCCATCCTATCTACCAAACCAGCACGCAAGCTTGTTGACTTACAATCGAGCCATGTTCTATACTTATCCTCCAGTTGCCCGAGTGGCGCAACGGTAGCGCAACCGATTTGTAATCGGTAGGTTAGCGGGTTCGAATCCCCTCTCGGGCTGGTGTTGGAATTTTCTAGATATTTTATGCTAAACTTGATATGGGAGGGGTGCCGGAGTGGTTAATCGGAGCAGTCTGTAAAACTGCCGCCCGTTGGGCTGCGTAGGTTCGAATCCTACCCCCTCCATTATGTGGTATAATATGCCCACATAGCTCAGCAGGTAGAGCACGTTCTTGGTAAGAACGGGGTCACCAGTTCGAATCTGGTTGTGGGCTTTTAGCTAAAGGAGGTTAATAGAAAAAATGGCAAAGAAAGTTTATGAACGAGTTAAACCGCATATTAACGTGGGTACTATAGGGCATGTTGACCATGGGAAGACCACACTGACCTCAGCGATGACGCAAGTGCTATCTAAGGGAGGGCCTACTCAATTCCGTTCCTTCGACTCCATAGATAACGCTCCTGAGGAGAAAGCCAGGGGCCTGACAATCGCTATTGCCCATATTGAGTATGAAACTGAGAAGCGTCATTATTGTCATGTTGACTGCCCCGGGCATGCTGACTATATCAAGAATATGATAACCGGGGCGGCTCAAATGGATGGAGCTATTTTGGTGGTGGGTGCCGATGATGGACCTATGCCCCAGACCAGGGAGCACGTGCTTCTAGCTCGACAAGTGGAGGTTCCTTGCGTAATGGTAGCCCTTAATAAAATAGACTTAATGGAAGACCCTGAGCTGTTGGACCTGGTAGAGATGGAGGTTAGAGACTTACTCAAATCATATGGCTTTCCCGGTGACGAAGTTCCCGTCGTTCGTGTGAGTGCTCTTAAATCTCTGGAATGTGGCTGTGGCAAAAGGGAATGTCCTTGGTGTGGTGGAGTATGGAAGTTGTTGGATAGCATAGATGAATATATCCCTATGCCGAAGCGAGATAGAGATAAGCCCTTCTTAATGCCTGTGGAGGACGTATTCAGCATTAAAGGTCGTGGAACTGTGCCCACTGGAAGGATAGAACGCGGTGTTATCAGGGCCGGGGACGAGGTGGAGATAGTGGGATTAAGGGAGACGAGAAAGACAGTGGCGGTTAGTCTGGAGATGTTCCATAAGACACTGAGTGAGGCAGAGCCTGGTGATGCTATTGGTGTGTTGCTGCGAGGTATAGAGAGAGATGAGGTAGAGAGAGGCCAGGTTCTAGCAGTGCCGGGCACAATTAAGCCTCATGCTGAGGCTGAGGCTGAGGTATACATATTAAAGAAGGAGGAAGGAGGAAGGCATACTCCATTTTTCAACGGGTATAAGCCTCAGTTCTACATTCGGACCATGGATGTTACTGGAAGCATAACTTTACCTGAGGGTGTGGAAATGGCTATGCCTGGTGATAGTTTAACTCACATGCGCATAAAGACCATCTGTCCTGTGGCTATGGAGGAAGGATTACGCTTTGCTATCAGAGAAGGTGGTAAGACAGTAGGTGCTGGAGTGGTCACTAAGGTTGGTGCCTAAACATGGCTAAAAAGGGGGATGTACGCACAATTATTCATCTAGCTTGTAGCCAATGCCAGCAGAGAACGTATACCACCAGTAAGAGTAAAAAGAATGACCCACAAAGGTTAGAACTGAGGAAGTATTGTCCGCGTTGTCATACGCATACTCTTCATCGAGAAACGAAGTAATGTCATTGCGAGCGAAGCAAACTGTATGACAAGTCACGCCAAGAAAGCTAAAGTTGCCAGGCCTATTGCAGCGCCAACTAAGAGGAAATCAAGACTGCGTTTCTTTGTAGAGGCGATAGAGGAATTAAAGAAAGCGCATTGGCCAACGAGGCAGGAGGCTTTAAGGTTAAGTCTCCTGGTTCTTATTGTCTGTATTGTTGTGGGAGCTATCTTAGGTGCCTTAGATTATGGCTTCGTTAGGTTGTTTACTAATTTGCTTCTAGGTGGTTAAAAGTCAATGTCTAATGGACAGTGGTATTTGTTGTATGTGTCTTCTGGACATGAAGAGCGAGCTAAGAGAAATCTGAGGCAGCGCGTTAAGTATATGGATGCCGGGGATAAGATATTCGATGTGGTAATACCTACAACCAAAGAGATTGAGATCAGAAGTGGAAGACGGCGCACTATGGATAAAAAAGCCTTTCCAGGCTATATCATGGTTCGCATGGAATTAGATGAGCGTAGCTGGGATATAGTGCGTAATACTCCTGGCGTTGTTGGTTTTGTAAGTAGCGGTGTCAAGCCGGTGCCCTTAGCTGAAGAAGAGGCAAATGCCATTTTGCAGCGAATGGAGGAAACTCCATCTGAGGTCAAGATAGCTTTTAAGAGGGGGGATAGTGTTCGTGTAACTAGTGGCCCCTTTGTGGACTTTATAGGCAAGGTGGAGGAAGTTAATCCAGAGAAAGGAAGGGCGACAGTTATGCTATCGCTTTTTGGTAGGGAAACGCCTGTGGACTTGGACTTTTTGGGGGTGGAGAAGATATAGCAATGAATAAATATGAAATCATGAGCTCTAAATCCTAAACCTTTAGGAATTTGGATTTTTCCGATTTTTAAGGTGTAATAGCATGGCAAAGAAAGTTAAAGCGGTGGTTAAATTACAAATATTAGCTGGCGAGGCTACTCCAGCGCCGCCTATAGGGCCAGCTTTGGGACAGTATGGCGTTAACATCATGGCTTTCTGCAAAGAATATAATGAGCGAACTGCCTCTCAGAAGGGGTTCATTATTCCCGCTGAAATAACTATATATGCTGATCGCTCTTTTAGCTTTGTGACCAAGATGTCACCTGCTTCTGATTTATTACGACGTGCCTTAGGAATAGAAAAAGGTAGTGGTAACCCGAAAGGCGATAAAGTAGGCAAGGTAAGCAGAGATAAACTTTACGAGATTGCTCGGAGCAAAATGAAAGACCTCAACACTACTGATATTGATAAAGCGGCGAGTATTATTGAAGGCACGGCTCGAAGTATGGGCGTGCAGGTGGAATAAGTATGCTGGGTATAGATAAATGACGAAACACGGTAAGAAGTATCAGGAAGTTAGTAAGCTTGTGGATAAGTCAAGGGCTTACCCACCTGATGAAGCTATTGACCTGGCCAAGAAAGCTTCCTATGCCGGATTTGATGAGACGGTTGAGGTTCATCTGAGAATGGGGGTTAACCCGCGCAGTGCTGATCAGCAGGTACGTGGTGTAGCTCTCTTGCCCCATGGATTAGGGAAAAAGATAAGAGTGCTTGTCTTCGCCCAAGGGGAGGCAATAAGGTTAGCCGAGGAAGCTGGGGCTGATTATGCTGGAGCAGATGAGCTTATCAAGAAAATTGAGGCTGGGTGGGTTGATTTTGATGTATCTATAGCTACTCCTGATATGATGCCCAAGGTAGCAAAGCTTGGGCGTATCTTAGGAAGGCGAGGTTTGATGCCTAATCCCAAGTCTGGCACTGTGGTGTCGCCCCAAGATTTACCTAGAGCTATAGCCCAAGCTTGTAAGGGTAGGGTGGAATTCCGTCTGGATAGAACAGCTATTATCCACTTACCTATAGGTAAGGTCAGCTTTGATGAGAATAAGCTTCTGGAGAACCTGGCAGCAGTGATTGAAGCTATAGTCAAAGCAAAGCCTAGCGGGGTTAAGGGTCAGTATATTAAAAGTATATCACTATGTACCAGCATGGGGGCTGGATTTAAACTGGAGCTCAAGTCAGCGATGGCTTTAGCTGCTTAGTTTTCCTTGCTATAATAAGTATTGGTGCCAATGACAGCGGGTACCTGAGGGTTTAAAATACTTGCCTGCTGAGGCTAAAGTTAACCCTGTGTTATTGGCACAGGGATTTTATTTGGAGGAGTATGTTAAGAGAGAAGAAGACACAGATTATTGACCGGTTGACAGACAAACTGTCTCGAAGCACTATTGTTATCGCTACTGACTACCAGGGTTTATCGACTAAGGAGATGGCTGGGTTACGCCGTGCTTTGGCTGATGCAGCTGTTGGTTACCAGGTGGTTAAGAATACTTTAACTCGCTTTGCTGCTCAAAGAACTGGTAAAGAGCAAGTTATGAGCATTATTGATGGTCCTACGGCTTTATTTTTCGGCTATAATGATGCTGCTGAGGCAGCTAAACTTTTTAACCAATGCATTAAATCTACAGGCGTGGCTGTGCGAATGAAGGGAGCTTTGCTGGGAGAGCGAGTGCTTAGCTCTGATGAGGTTATAGCTCTGGCCAATTTACCACCTCAGGAAATTCTTATCTCTCAACTAATAGCTCAGTTGCAAGCCACGCTGAGGAGTTTACATAATGTTTTGAGTTTCCCATTGTATAGCTTAGGCGGTGTACTGCAAGCTAGAATTCAAAATCTTACTGAATAGTAAAGGAGGAAGATATGCCACCAGAGGAAACAAAGGTAGAAGAGAAGAAGGTAAAGAAAGCGAGGAAACCTACAAAAGCAAAGGAAGAAGTCAAAGTGGTGGGTAAGGAGGAAATTGTTGCTGCTATTAAGAGTATGACTGTGATGGATTTGGCTGATTTAGTTAAGACTTTGGAGAATGAATTTGGGGTTACCGCTGCTCCTGTAGCTGTGGGGGCAGTGCCAGCAGCAGTTCCTGGCCAGCCGGCTGAAGCGCCTCCAGAAGAGGAGAAAACGGAATTTAGTGTTGTCCTGAAGGCTATCGGTGAAAAGAAGATTGAGGTCATTAAGGCGGTGCGCGAAGTAACCGATTTGGGGCTAAAACAGGCTAAGGATTTGGTGGAGGCTGCTCCACAGGTAGTAAAAGAGGGCATTTCTAAGGAAGAGGCAAATACTATAAGGCAGAAGTTAGAGGCTGCTGGGGCGTCTGTAGAGACTAAGTGAAATCAAAAAGAAAAAATAAAAATACAAAAATACAGAGCAGCAGTAAATAAAAGATTAAAATGCAAAATGCAATTTTTTTGATTTTTGACCTTTGTTTTTTGATTTTAGTTGATTTGTCATTTTGATCTTTGCCCTTAGACTTTTAATTTTGAGTAAAATGTCAGTTGCTAATTGTTGGGCTATTCTGGGTATGGGTGTTTTTTTCATCCTCTTGGGCCTTGCCTTTCTACTTTGGAGCAGGAAGGAAAAGAAAACGTATTATAACTCCTTGGTAACCCGAAGGGATTTGAAGGAGTTTATAACTCATGAACCAGAGCGTCCTTGGTTAAAGGCCTGGCAGATAGGTGGCTGGATTTCCCTCATCATTGGTATCATGCTGGCGATTGCCGGCGGTGTTCTATGGATGGCTTTGTAGCTAACCTGTTACATTATCTCCCTATGCCGATATTGTAAAGCTTCAGCTACGTGGTACGTTTTGATGATATTGCTGTCTTCTAAGTCAGCGATGGTGCGGGAAAGCTTAAGGATGCGATGAAAGGCGCGAGCTGTGAGGTGAAGCTGTTTCATGGCAGCACGAAGTAGACTTTGTGCCGCTGATTCTACGGTGCAGAATTCTTTTACTTCCTTAGGTGTCATATCAGCATTGCACTTTAGCTTTGTCCCCTTGAACCTCTCAAGCTGTATTTCATGAGCTGCCCTGACTCTTGCCCTCACCTTCTCTGAAGTTTCCACAGGCTTATCCTCGGTGAGCTTTTCATAATCGATGTGGGGGACATCAATGAAGATGTCTATGCGGTCCAGCAGTGGTCCGCTTAGC
>DAOUTC010000011.1 GCA_030626915.1 Dehalococcoidia bacterium | reverse complement strand
GTTCAAAAAACTCATCGTAAGATATATCGCTCTGTGGGCCGAAGGTGGAGCGCAAATGGTCAAGGAGGTCAGGAACGACCACAAAGAAAACTGGTTTGCCTATTGTTAACTGATAGTTAGCAATAGCTGCTGCTAAATGGGTTTTACCACAACCATTGACACCTTGAAATACCAACCAACCTTCTGGATTATGAGCAAAATCCTTTGCTAGCTGAAAAGCTTGATTCAAATTTTGACGCTGTTCCAAAGAGAGATTTACACGCTTGGGGTCGAAATTATCAAAGGTCATATTCCGCAATAACTCTAACTGTAAGCTATCTAAATGCTCCAGTGGAGATTTCTGCTCCACTATACATACCTGGCAAATTCCACTATCTTCAAAATGACCGCGTAAGCGGTCATCAAACTTTTCTAATGGCACATCAGTTGTAATCACAGTTGCTAACCTGGCATTGAAACGATGGTTGAGAAGCTTCTCTAATTTTTCCTTTGCCCAAGAGGTAGCGCTTCCCATACTCAGGTCATCAAGCACAAGTAAGGGCGTATTCTTCACTCGCTCAAATAACTCATCATAAGTAATGTCGCTTGTGGGACTAAAAGTCCTGCGGAGATGGTCTAGAAGGTCAGCAACTCCAATATAAAAAGCTACCTGTCCCAAGCTTAAGCGATAATTAGCAATAGCACAAGCTAAATGAGTTTTGCCACAGCCACTGGGACCAAGAAGCAACAGCCAACCCTCAGGGTTATCAGCAAAAGTCTTAGTTACTTGGTAAACATGAGCAAAATGCTCCTGCGAAACAGCATCATCTCCCTTTCCCTTGGGAGATAAATTATCAAAGGTGAGCCGCGACAAGGAACCAAGATTGCTATGCTTTTCCAGATAGCCTAATTTCTCTTTTTGTAATCTTCCCTTATTGCATTGGCAAGGCACTACCCGGCTGAAATCAGGTTGCCCTGATTTCAGGATAGGATAAACAAACCCAGCTCCCTTACAGGTAGGACAGGTTTTCGCCTCAGTTTCACTATCTTCTTTACCCTGAAAATTCACCGAATTTTCGGGGGCCCTATCTTTTGACCAGGTGTCCGTACCTGCCTTTGATGTATTTGTCGGGGCTACCTTTTTTAATATCTTGCCTACGTTCTCCACTATCCTTGCCTTCGCTAGCCCATCGCTCAAGAATACGGGCGATATATTTCCAGCTGCGTTTATTCATTAGGACCGCTTCTTTAAAGGCCGCATCAATCCATTGCCATGGATAGAGCTTAACAGCTTCCTTGAGCTCTTCGACAATCATCGGCGTGAGCATGCCTATATTTTGCTCATAAAGGGTGAAAATATTAGGTGGTTGCGCTGCTTGTCCTACCCCTTCTTCCTTGGATGCCAGCTCCGTAATAGAAAGTTCTCCGCGCTTGATTTTATCAACAGCCTCCCGGCCAGATTCCATATTGGCAAAGTAAACATTCTGCCATTTGCCCTCTATATCTAAATTTAGCTGTAAAAGGGTGCCACGCTTTATCGCTAACCCTAAAGCATTATTAAGTGCTTTCTCCCCCATCCCAAGCATTGATGCGTTATGAGACAGCAATTCTTCGTGTGTAACAAAGGAAGGACATAGTTGCTTATGATGGAGCAAATAAAAGACGTACATCGTTACCTTAAGCTCAGCTATATCTTGGATTTGCGGTATCACCTGAGTAAAAAGAGAATCAGGCAGAGGGGTAAAATCAAATCTTTCTTCATCCACCATTTTTGTGACCCTTTGCTATTGTCGGAATGACTCTACTTAAGAAGCTGAGATTAGCTCGGTCTCCATATTTTCAAACTTAACAATTCTATTCAGGAAGTGCAGCTTGGTTCGCCCTAAAGGGCCATTGCGGTGCTTAGCTATAATTATATCAGCAATGCCGCGGGGATATGGTTCCTTCTCAATATCGTGTAGTTTACTCCATTCTTCTGCAGTAAAATACGCATCATCTCTATAGATAAAAAGAACTACATCAGCATCCTGCTCAATGGTGCCGCTTTCACGCAAGTCAGCAAGCTGAGGTATATGAGAAGGTCGCCATTCTACAGCCCGGCTAAGTTGAGATATAGCCAACACAGGCACATTTAATTCCCTGGACAGCATTTTTAAGGAACGGGTTATACGACTGAGCTCTTGGACACGCATCTCATTTCTGCCCTCACCTTGTATTAGTTGTATATAATCAACAATTATTAAATCAACATTGCGCTCAAAATGAAGCCTCCGCGCTTTGCTCCTTATATCTATAGTTCGGAGCTGAGGTGAATCATCAACGTAGAGTGGTGCCTCGGACAGTACGCCACTAGCCTCCATTATTCTCATTTCATCCTTCTCATTAAAACGCCCTAAACGCACAAGCTTGGAATCTACTCCCGATTCACTAGCCAAAAGGCGCTGAACCACTGACTCTCGTGCCATTTCTAAGCTAAATAGAGCCACACAGGCCTTTTGGTCAACAGCAACATTTCTAGCAATATTTAGAGCTAGGCTGGTTTTGCCCAAGCTAGGTCTAGCAGCCAAAACAATTAAGTCAGACCTCTGCAACCCACCTAGCAAATCATCCAAACCGATAAAACCGGTTAGAACACGGGCTTTCTCACTTTCCTGAGATATAACAGGCTGTCCAGCCTCCTCGAAGTATTGGCCCAGAGCGTCACGAATTGGAACGAGACCCCGATAGCCCTCTCTCGTCCGCATTTGAAAAAGGATATCCTCGGCTTTACTGAGACTAGCTTCAATATCCGGGCCAGCTTCATAGCCAATAGCAGCAATCTGTCCCGCAGCGGTGACCAATCGCCGCATCACTGACATGTTAGACACTATCTGCGCATAATGTTCAATATGTAAGGATGTGGGCACTATAGATATTAAATGGCTTAGATAGGCAGCGCCGCCAACCTGCTCTAGCCTGTTCTGACGCATCAGTTCATGAGCTACAGTAATCTGATTTATAACCTCGTTACGCTGATAAAGGGAGAGGCAGGCTTGATAAACCTGTTGGTTTGTTTCTGAGAAAAAGTCCTCAGGTTTAAGAAAGATAGCTACTTTTAATATAGCCTCGGGGTCAATAAGTAAGGAACCAATTACGGCCTCTTCTGCTTCAATGTCACGTGGTGGTGATTTTTCCTGTGCCATGTTTAAGCCTTCTTCTCAATAACTACTTTAATCCGTGGCTTTAAATCTTTAGCTAACTTAACCGCTACCTCGTGGCTGCCTGCTTGATGCAAAGGTTTATCTATATCTATCTTCCTTCTATCAATGGAGGAACCTATGGTTTGACTTAATTCCTCGGCTATGTTAGCAGCAGTAATAGAACCAAATAAGCGGTCCCCAGCACCTACACGAGCCTCAAAGTGGACTTCCTGTCCCTCAATTTGCTTTGCTAGCTCAACCAGCTTAGCTTCGTCAAGAACTTCCTGGACTCCTCCCTTTCGAAGCTCCGACTTCACTTGCTTTATAGCTGCTGGCGTAGCTGCCAAGACTAAACCCTGTGGTAAAAGGAAATTCCTGGCATAGCCTTTTGCCACCTCCTTTATCTCCCCAGCTTCTCCTTTCCCAGGAATATCCTTTAAGAAAATGACTTTCATTCTCCTCCCGTTATCACTCTGAGCCACAGACAAAAAATCTAGAGACCCTTCGCTATCGCTCAGGGTAAACTTAAAAATCTTTCCACCAATACAGCAGCAGTAGCACCATCCCCAGAAGCAGTTATCGCCTGCCTGGCTGAATTATGACGAACACCCCCAGCAGCAAATATTCCCGATATCCCTGTTTCCATTACTTCATTAGTGATTATGTAACCTTCTTTATCCAGAGGAACAACTCCCTGCAAATAGCTAGTATTGGGTTCCAAGCCAATAGCGATAAAAACGCCCGCCACTGGCAACACTGATATTGTATCATCTTTTGTGCTTTTAAGCCTGAGTTGATTTACTGCTCCATCACCTTCTATCTGGGTCACTATAGCGTCCCAAATAAACTCCACCTTTGGCTCCATCTTGGCTCTTCTTTGGAGTATATCTCCGGCTCGAAGTTGACTGCGACGATGGATGACTTTAACTGAAGAGGCAAACTTACTCAGATAAAGAGCCTCAGTAAGGGCAGCATCTCCACCTCCTATTACAGCTACTACTTTGTCCTTGAACAAAGGTCCATCACAGGTAGCACAATAGGAAACACCTTTGCCTAGAAGTTCAGCCTCCCCAGGGACTCCTAATTTTCGGAATCGCGAACCAGAAGCAATAATCACCGATTCAGCAATAAAATCATCTTCGCTGGTAGTGACCAAGTTATGTCTCTGGTGAGGGACTAAGCCAGTGACCTCAGCAAGTAAAGTTTGCAATCCATAGTTAGTAGCTTGCCGGTGCATAAGCTGCCCTAGCTCAATGCCAGAAATCCCTTGAGGAAAGCCGGGGAAATTCTCTACCCAATCAGCGTAAGTTATCTGCCCACCTATTACTCCCCTTTCAATAAGCAAGGCATCAAGCTCTGAGCGGGCACAATATAAACCAGCGGTAAGCCCAGCAGGCCCACCACCAATGACAATTATCTGATAACTTTTACTCATTTACTTTTCTACTCTTTCCCACATGTCACAGCGTCCTCCCCATCTAGCCAAAACTTTGCCATTAGCAGAAATTTGAGAAATTTCACATAAGTTGGGGCAAGCTTTACATATAAAAGAGGACACTTGGAATTCTATTTGGCTAACACCAAATCCCTTAAATTTTGTTCTATGCCCATCATTCTTCATTTCTTCACGTACCAACATAGCAGCTCCAATGGCACCCATAAGTTCATTGTGAGGAGGAACATAAACTTCTGTATGGAAAGTTTCATTAATTGCCTTGATTATTCCTTTATTGAAGGCAACACCACCTTGAAATACCAATTTAGGCCGAATTTCCTTACCTAAAGCAACATTGTTTAGATAATTGCGTACCAAGGCCTGGGATAGACCATAGATGATATCATCGATGGGATAACCCATTTGCTGCTTATGAATCATGTCTGACTCAGCGAATACAGTGCATCGCCCAGCAATACGCGCCGGGTTTTTGCTTCTTAGGGCATATTCTCCAAAGTCCTCAATTTTTATATTTAGACGTTCAGCTTGATGCTCAAGAAAGCTACCAGTGCCAGCAGCACATACTGAGTTCATGCCAAAGTCTATAACCACGCCATCACGAATTATGATAATTTTGCTATCCTGACCTCCAATTTCGAAAACAGTTTGCACCTCTGGTACGCAGTGCATAGCAGCAACGGCATGCGCAGTAATTTCATTTTTTACCAAATCCGCACTAACCATAACGCCAGCCAGTGCCCTGCCACTCCCTGTAGTGGCTACACCACAAATCTCAGCTTCAAGGGGTATCTGTTTCTTCACCTCTTCCAACCCCTGCTTTATCATATCAACCGGGTTACCTTGAGTTTGTAAATAAGTGGATGCTAATATCTCATTGCTTTCATCAAGCAAAGCTAATTTAGTGGTAACCGAACCAACATCAATGCCAAGATAAGTTTTCATATTTTCTTTATTCCACTCCTTTAAGAGATGTTCCACCAAAGCTTTCAAATCTGCCACGAGCAGAATTTTTAATGCTCTCTTGTAATTCTAGAGCTCTTTTTCGCCTTAAACCCAAAATGGGATGAAATAAAGTTGAAACGATTGCCAAAAGAATAAAGAATAGTATCATTTGTTTACTTCTGATAAACTTATTTATTACTTCAAACTCTGGCGCCATTTCGTCTCCTTCTTCTGAAACTTAGCAGGTCTACAAAAGCCTCAAGCCTGGTCAGCATTCCCTGCTTACCTAGCTGTTCATCGCAAATAACAGCAAGCACAGGTATATCCTCCCTGGTTGAGGGCATAATATTCTGAGCCACTATCTCAGGCATACAGGTAAAAGGTGCTAGATGGATCACACCATCATATCCCTTCCGGGAGTAAAGCACTTTCTCACCCACTGATTCCCAGCCATCACCACCGACATCGTGGTCAACGTAAGGCCTGGCTAATTTATGAACCTTCCTCCATTCATTTATACCTAAGTAGTTAAGAAAAAGACTATATTCGACCCAGCGGGAAAGAGTCATCGTTCGCTCAACCTCCACTCCTAATTTGCCTAACTCCACTTCTATATCCATATTAGCAAAGGGCTCTATAACAACATAGATTTCACCCACTATGCCAACCTTAATTAGCTCAGCTTTATCATTCTTAGGAACCTTATTTAACTTATCAATGTATTCTTTACTCACTCTTTTTACTGTCTTGCACTCTGCTGCTTCATCGATAGCTTTGATAGCTTCTCGATAGATTCGGCTAGCCATCCCCTTTTCCCATTCCACTGGCCGTACCTTCTGGACTACCCTTTCTATTTTATCCAGAGCAACTAGCTTACTTATGCCAAAGAAAAATGCTGCGATAATTTTAGGCCACGGAGCATTATTAGTCATATCCTTTATGAGCTGCAGAATGCTTTTAAACTTATGGTGAGATACATCAATAGTAAGGAAGCGTGCATTATAGCCTAAGTCAAGGAGCATTTGTTCCTGGCCCTTGGCATAGTAGCCTAATCGACAGATGCCAGTGCCTCTTGCCTGAATCAAAATATCTGCCCCTAGTTCACAGGTTTCAATTAAACTGCCCAAGGTAAGTTTATAGGGTAAGCAAGCCTCCGTTGGTGAATATTTAACCCCGAGGTCTAAGGTTTTTTGAGTCATTGACGGGGGGATTATAAGGTCCGTATCAGTAGCACCTAGCCTCTGAGCCATAGCTTTTACAGGTATATAGACATTGCCAAAATGAGGTATACCTACACCCATATCCTTTGCCTCCGTTTGATCATATCAAGGAAGGCTTCCAAGCGAGTAACCAACCCACCTTCACTGGTATGCTCATCTAAACTGAGATGTAAAAAGGGAATTTTAAGTTCTTTAGCCCGGTGTTCTACAAAGCTTACCATCATTGAATCAGGACCACAACCAAAGACTGAGAGGTTTATAAGACCATCCACTTTATTTTCTAAATAATATTCCCCAGCACCAATAATATCGATTTCAAATGACCAATGAGGCTCACCTACCAACCTTCTTGCTGCAGCATCAAGCGCACTCCTGGGCACCATTTCTGGGAGGAGGATTTTAGCTCCCATTGCTTGCAACCGGGAAATCATACGATGATTAAGATAGTCATCATAGATGACATAGGGATGCCCAATAACAGCCACAGTCAGCAACGGAGCTGGGTTAGAATCAAAAGTTGATTGTTGCTTACCTTGGCACGCCCTATCGATAGCCTCAAGAGGCGTAATCCCCTTATCAGACATTTTGTTTTGGTAGGCTAAATTGCTTTTCCAAGCATCTTCAACTGCTTCTTTGATCTTAAATGGGTTAGAGGTAAAATTACGTCCCAATTTATAGATATTTTGGTATAAATAATAGCGCCCTTTTTCCAGGTTTATCTCTGGGTCAAAAATTATAGGGCATTCTGGGATTAAAGCTCTTGTCATATTAGGTAAACCAATAATTTTAGAGCAATTGTAAGTTTTCTTCCCCAAACTAGTAACAGCCGGAACGAAAATACAGTCACATTTCTGTATTAGAGAGATAACATGGCCGAGAAAAATCTTTACCGGCAAACAAGTATCAGCCACTGCCCGTGAGACACCTAAATTTAATATAGTCTTGTTAGTCGGAGCTGATACCACTACCTCTGCGCCGAGTGTTCCAAAAAAAGCTTTCCACATAGGAAAATATTGATAATAAAGCAAAGCTTGTGGAATACCTACTCTAATCATGGCTATAAAACTCCTGTTTAATCTCATCCAGTATCTTAGGTTGGCCAAGAATATCAACCACAGTCATGGCCATCGCCTTGGCTGCGTCTAACAGCCCTTTATGTCCCGCTTCAGAAGCAGCCGCAGAAGCAAACTCCGGTGTATGTATCAATACCTCAGGAGAGGCAATAGCCACCATAGGATGTATGCTAGACACTACTTGGCTCACATTGCCCATGTCTGTGCTGCCAAAACCAAAACGAGGGTCAAAAACCTCTGTATGGCGTCCCAGTGATTCCAGATTCCGCTTAAATAACTTAGCTAGAGTCATATTATTTTTCATAGGGGCGTAAATCCTATCTCCCCACCTATACTCTAACCTGGCTCCACTGGCTAGAGACGCTCCTTTAAAGCAGTTTAAGACCTTTTGTTTCAGCTCGCCAAGGTAACTATTATCTGGGGCACGTACGAGAAACTTAGCAGCACTATGAGCAGGCACTATGTTGGGCGCTTCACCACCATCAGTAATTATGCCATGAATGCGCGCTTCTTCCTTTATGTGCTGACGCAATGAATTTATGCAGTTAAAAGCTAAAATCAAAGCCTCAAGAGCATTTATGCCTTCGTAAGGCTGAGCAGCAGCGTGAGCTGACTTGCCGAAGAACTCCACATCCAAGGAAATGCAAGCAAGTGCTTGTGTGGTTACTAAGTTGTGCGTGTCAGGATGTACCATCATGGCTACATCCACTTCCTCAAAAATACCTGCTTTAACCATGTCTATCTTGCCACCAAGAACCTCCTCTCCCGGAGTACCTAAAACTACAACGCTGCCTCCCAAATTATCAACAGCAAGCCTAGTAGCTATGGCTGCACCAACCGCTGAAGCGGCTATTATATTATGCCCACAGCCATGCCCTATTTCAGGTAAAGCATCATACTCAGCAAGCAAGGCAATTCTTGGACTCCCTTGCCCATATGTAGCTCGGAAGGCTGTAGGTAGACCAGCAACACATTTCTCTACTTGGAATCCATTGCCCTCAAGATAACTGGTAAGCCAGGATGATGCCTTTCTCTCTTGGAAACCTAATTCAGGGTTATCATGGATTTTAAGGCTCAACTGAATGAATTCCTGCTTTTGTGCTTCTACCCTATTTTTTACCTCTGTTTTTAACCTGCCTATTTCCAAGGCTTGAAAACCTCCACAAACAACTATTATACTTTACACTCGACCTGGGTTTCTAGGCACTTACTCTAGATTAACCATGAGAGCAGAAGAACTTAATGGAAGGCCTTTTAAAGGCTTGGTAAACGTGGCCCACTTGCTGAAACAGCCCACTGGCTTCAGCTGCAACTATCACATAGGTGAAATAGTTGGTGAGCAAGCTAAGGGCTCCATTCAAGGAAAGGTAACACTGACTCACTGTGGTCAGGGCATTTTAGTTCGAGCTGAATTAACTGTTGAAGTAGAACTAACATGTAGTCGCTGCCTCAATGACTTTCTTTATCCCATAAATTTCCGCATCGAGGAGGAATTCCTTCCCGCAATTAATGTATCCAACAACTTATTCTTATCTGAAGAATCAGCTAACCTTACTATCGATAACAATAATATGCTTGACTTGGGAGAGATAATCCGCCAATATACCTTATTAAATTTGCCCATGAAACCAATATGTCGACCCGATTGTGCCAGGATTAAGGAGATAAGTTCGAATGGCTTTGCCTAAAAGGAAATATGCCAAGGCGCGCCAGGGAAAAAGACGCAGCCACCTCAAGCTGGGTTTACCTGCCTTGGATATTTGCCCTCAATGTCATAGCCCTAAGTTGGCTCATCATGTTTGCCCCACTTGTGGTAACTACAATGATAGACAAGTGATTGAAGTCAAAGCACCTAAGAAGAAAGGCTAGTTAGGAATATGAGTAAGATAGCTTATGTTTTCCCAGGACAGGGTTCCCAGCGGGTGGGGATGGGATTGGATCTGTACAATACATATTCATCGGCCAAGGAAGTCTTTGATAAAGCTGATGCTGCTTTAGGTTTCCCCCTCTCTCACTTATGTTTTGAAGGGCCAGAAGAGGAACTAACAAGAACAGATAACGTCCAGCCAGCGGTATTAGTAACCAGCATTGCCTGCCTAAGGGCAGCTCAGCAGTCTAACTATAATGATTTGCCCTCTCCTTCCTTTACTGCTGGACATAGCTCGGGTGAATATACAGCTCTGGTAGCCGCTAATGTATTAAGTTTAAGTGATGCTGTGAGTTTGGTTCGAGAAAGGGGTAGATTAATGCATGAAGCCGGGCAGAGAAATCCAGGAGGTATGCTAGCCATAATAGGACTTGATATGGAATCAATTAAGGATATATGTCTTCGTAGTAAATGCAACATTTCCAACATCAACTGCCCAGTACAGACTGTAGTTAGCGGTAGTGTTGATGCTTTAGCTAAAGCCAGCGAATTAGCCAGAATGAAAGGTGCCCGTCGCCTCATTCCTTTAAAGGTAAGTTGCGCTTTTCATTTCTCTTTAATGGAACCGATTGTAGATGAATTCAGAGAAGTCATTTCAAGCGCTGTGTTTCATCCACCAGCTATTCCCATAATAGCCAATACAACTGCCCAGCCACTAACCGATGTTGCTTCCATAAAAGAGGAACTTGTAAATCAGGTTTGTAATTGCATCCAATGGCAGTCTTCCATTGAATATATGACACGCAATGGGGTTACTTCCTTTTACGAGATTGGCCCTGGAAGAGTGCTCAGCGGCTTGATTAAGCGAATCAATTCAAAAATACAGACCTTCAACATCTCAGGAATTGAGGATATTACACAACTAAAAACTTAAACATAGTCAACTAACTATGATTTCTAGGCGAAAAGCGAGGATCATTGCTCTTCAGGTACTCTATGAGCTTGATTGCACTGAACACAAGGCAGAGGAAGCTTTAGCTCATTTAACAATTGAGAAGGCATTGCCACAGAAAGTACCCAGCTTCAGTGAACAGCTCATACAGGGAGTGCTACACAATAAATCTAAACTTGATGAGCTCATTGGGCATTTTGCACCAGCCTTTCCTGTAGAGCAGATGTCTATTGTTGATAGAAACATCCTTCGTCTTGCCATTTTTGAGATTTTATTTGATAATAATACCCCTCATAAGGTAGCTATAAACGAGGCTGTAGAGCTAGCTAAGACCTTTGGCAGCGATTCCTCACCTAGGCTGATTAATGGAGTGTTAGGGTCAATAGTAACTAAATATGATACGAAAAAATCACAAACCTGAAGGCTTAATTATAGGAGGTAAAATGGCAACTATTTTTGAAAGGTTAAAGAAGGTAATTGTGGAGCAGTTAGACGTTGAAGAAAAGCAGATAACTTCAGAGACATCTTTTGTAGATGACCTTAACGTTGACTCTCTAGACTTAATTGAGCTTATTACAGCTATGGAGGAGGAGTTCAGCATGCCGGGAAGGAAGCTAGAAATAGCTGATGAGGATGCTGAAAAAATACAGACTATCCAAGATGCTATGGATTATCTTTACGACCAGGGGATAAAAGATGAGTAACCCTCTACTATCGCGATCTCATCGTTAGAAGAACTGACAACGTGTTGCCTTAGGTGCGCCGAAAAAACAAAATTAACTATCGCTCTTGAGCAGGCAAAGAGAAAACTACACTGCGGAAAATTCTCACACAAAGTGTTGTTTTTAACTTAATATTTGTTTACAATACTCCTTCATGCTTGGAAGAGGTAGCTAGAAGGCGTTTCATGCTAGCTATCTTTTTTGCTGCCTACTTTTGAAAAAATGGAAGTACTAAGCCCTTACAAAGAAGCCACTGAAGCGATAGTTGAGGCTGGCGGCGAGCCTCTTAAATTGTGCTACCAATGTGGCATTTGTACTGGCACCTGCCCCTGGAATTTAGTTAGAGGTTTTATCGTTCGTCGTATTATTCATGAAGCTCAGCTCGGGATAACCGACTTCGGCAGCGAGGAGGTCTGGCTTTGTGCTACCTGTCGAGCTTGTGTCCAACGCTGCCCCCGTGGTGTAGAGATAATTGATGTTATGAGGGCTGTGCGCCGGGCTGTAGTTAGTTTAGGCATTGGCATTGTTCCCGATGCCCTCAGAATCTCAGCCAAAAACATTGCTGGCGCTGGCAATCCACTTGGCGAGGCCCCAGAAAGACGAGGTGACTGGGCTAGGGATTTGGGAGTGAAAAAGTTCTCCCCAGGGACTGAAATACTCTATTTCCCATGTTGTATCCCTGCTTATGACCCTGATGTTAAAAGGGTATCTCAGGCTACCGCAACCGTCTTTAACAAACTAGGAGTAGATTTCGGTATTCTAGGTACTGAGGAGAGATGTTGCGGTGAGGCAATTCGTAAGGCTGGATATGAAGATACATTTCATAGCTTGGCCGAAAGTAACATTAATACCTTTAACCGCAATGAGGTGAAAACTATAGTGGTATCCTCACCGCATTGCTACCACACCTTTAAAAATGAGTATCCGGAACTTGGAGGTGAATTCCAAGTAATTCATATCGCTCAATACTTAGCCCAGCTTATTGACCAAGGGAGATTAAAGTTTTCTAAGGAAATAAATAAAAGGGTAATTTACTCTGACTCCTGTTATTTGGGACGGCACAATGGCGTATATGATGAGCCAAGGAAGGTATTACAAAGCATCCCCGGCTTGGAATTAATCGAATTCCCCGATTCCCGTGAGGATGCTCTTTGTTGTGGCGGTGGAGGTGGGAGAATCTGGATGGAGACTGTGAAAGGGGAAAGATTCTCTGATATAAGGGTGGAGCAAGCCCTGGAGAAAGGTGCCGGTATAATAGCCTTGACTTGCCCCTATTGCTTCCTTAATTATAGGGATAGCGTGCTCACTATGGACAAGTCAGAAATTATTCAGGTTAAAGATATCTCTGAGCTTGTTGCTGAGGCAATGTAAAGGAGCAATGAAATGGAAGAAACAAGGATCGGCGTCTATATTTGCCATTGCGGATTAAACATTGCCGGTACGGTAGATGTAGAAGAAGTAACTAATTATGCGGCAACCTTGCCTTCGGTGGTAGTGTCTCGTGACTACAGGTACATGTGTTCTGATCCAGGGCAAGATCTAATCAAAAACGATATTAAAGAACTGAAGCTTAATCGAGTAGTGGTTGCTTCCTGCTCACCAAGAATGCATGAGCCTACATTCCGCAAAGCTTGTCAGGATGGGGGCTTAAATCCCTATTTATACGAGCACGCCAATATTAGGGAGCATTGTTCCTGGGTTCATGATGATAAGAAAGTAGCCACCGAGAAGGCTAAGGATCTAGTGAGAGCCGCGATAAAGCGGGTTTATTATCACCAGCCTCTAGAGGTTAAGGAGGTGCCGGTTAATCCTAAAGTCTTAGTTGTCGGCGGGGGCATTGCCGGAATGCAGGCGGCTTTGGACATTGCCAATGGTGGGCACCAGGTATATCTAGTGGAAAGGGAGCCATCAATTGGTGGACATATGATCCAGCTTGATAGAACTTTCCCCACCTTAGACTGCTCTGAATGTATTCTTACCCCAAAGATGGCTGATGTGGGGCATCATCCCTTTATCGAGCTTTTAGCTTATAGTGAAGTGGAGGAGGTCTCAGGATCCATAGGCCAATTTAAGGTCAAGGTGAAAAAGAAGGCTAGACATATAGATGAGAGTAAATGTGTCGGCTGTGGAATTTGTGAGGAGAAATGCCCCTGGAAGGTGCCAAGTGAATTCGAGATGGGCTTAGGGAAGAGGGCAGTTGTTTATATCCCATTTGCCCAAGCTATCCCCAATTTAGCAACAGTAGATGTAGACCACTGTGTCTATATTCAGTCAAATGGGAAGAAATGTGGAGCTTGTATAAAATTCTGTGAAGCGAAAGCCATTACCCCAGAGACTCTTCTTAATCAAACCGATCAAATCATCGAGGTTGAGGTAGGCTCAATCATTGTAGCCACAGGCTATGATCAATTTGATCCCTCTGTCATACCTCAATATGGATATGGAAGGTATGACAATGTATTAACGGGACTTCACTTTGAGAGGATGACCTGTGCTGCGGGGCCAACTGGTGGCAAGGTTGTTCTTAAAGATGGTCGAGAGCCAGAAAACGTAGCCATCATACATTGCGTTGGCAGTCGAGACCAAAACTACCACGAATATTGCTCCCGAGTTTGTTGCATGTATGGCCTTAAGTACGCTCACCTGATAAAAGAACTTACTGATGCCGATGTATATGAATTTTATATTGATATGCGGTGCTTTGGAGAGGGATATGAGGAATTCTATAAACGTCTTTCCGAAGAGGGAGTCAATTTTATTCGGGGTAAGGTGGCCAAGGTGACTGATGTCGCTATAAGCGATGAGGAGAAGGGGAAACTCATAGTTGTGGCCGAGGATACTCTTTTAGGGAAGCTAATACGAGTTCCCGCAGACATGGTTATCTTATGTGCCGCTTTAGAGGCGAGAGCCGATGCTGACAAGGTTGCTAGCCTTTTTACCCTCAATCGTAGGGCAGATGGCTTCTTCTTAGAAAGGCACGTTAAGCTTGACCCTGTAGCTACCCCGACAGATGGAGTTTTCATCTGCGGCTGTTGCGAGGGACCGAGGGACATTCCCGATACTGTAGCTCAAGCCGAAGCAACAGCAGCTAAAGCCCTATCGCTAATAAGCAAAGGCAAAATCACACTTGAAGCCGCCATAGCTAATGTAGACGAAACTAAATGCTTAGGTTGTGGACGGTGTGAAGAAATATGCACTTTCCATGCCCCTAAGGTTATTAGTAAAAACGGGGTCATGGTATCCGAGTTAAATGAGACATTGTGCAAGGGTTGTGGCGCTTGTGCAGTGGTCTGCCCCACGGGGGCGATGCTCATAAGGCATTTTACCCAAGAAGAAATATTGGCCCAGGTCAGTGCTTTAACAGAGGTATAAACAATGGACGAATTTAAACCTCAGATTATTGCCTTCACCTGCAACTGGTGCACTTATGCCGCAGCCGATTTAGCTGGAACGAGCCGCATTCATTACCCGCCAAATGTGCGGATTGTAAGGGTGATGTGCAGCAGCATGGTCAACCCTATGTATGTCTTCAAAGCCTTCGAGAGTGGCGCTGATGGGGTCTTAATCGCTGGTTGTCATCTTGTAGATTGCCATTACATTGATGGTCCAGTAAAGTGCGATACCATGTTCGCCAGGCTAAAGAAAATGCTTCACACGCTTGGCTTAGAGGATGAGCGGCTAAGGCATGAAATGATTTCTGCCTCTGAGGGGGTGATATTTGCTCAAGTAATTCGAGAAATGGTTGAGCAGCTTAAAAAACTGGGCCCTTCGCCTTTCAAAATCAGAAGAGAGGCTCTGGTGTGATTTTAGACGATATTATTCAAGAAACCAAGACTTACTATTGTCTGGAGTGTGGCAAATGTTCCAGCCTGTGCCCTATTTCAAGGTATGACCCTCAGTATTCACCGCGGGTAATGGTGGAGAATGCCTTGCTTGGACTCGAAGACGAGCTAGTTTACAATAAAAAGCTTTTCTCCTGTCTCACTTGCTATGCTTGTCAACTTAAATGTCCCTCTGATGTAGATTATCCCTTATTCATTCAGAAAGTACGGGTTTTAGCCACAGCAGCAGAACAGCATGGGGATTATGCCCATTCAGGCACCTTACAATCCATTACCAAGCTTATGGCGAGCTCGCCGCTCAAGCAAAATAGATTGGAATGGCTTAAGAAGGACGGATATCGAACGTCGGAAAAAAGTGATGTTATGTTATTTATTGGCTGCTCTCCTTATTTTGAGCCTGCCTTCGATGATATCCCGGTCAGAACCCTCAATATTGCTGAGGCAAGCATTAAGGTTCTCAACTTATTGGGCATAGAGCCCTTAGTGCATCCCGATGAGAAATGCTGCGGGCATGATGCTCTGTGGCTAGGAGATGTGGAGACTTTCAAGAAGCTAGCGGAGCACAATGCTGCCATTATAAAGGAAAGCGGTGTGAAGAAAGTTATCTTTTTCTGCCCTGAGTGTTATCGCACCTTTAAATTGGATTATCCTGATTATGTCAAACTAGATTGCGAGGTTATGCATATTTCCGAACTTTTGGCTCAGAGGCTGGAAACAGAGGGCTTACGCTTTAACGAAGTCAAAAAGAAAGTCACTTACCAAGACCCTTGCCGCTTAGG
>DAOUTC010000113.1 GCA_030626915.1 Dehalococcoidia bacterium | reverse complement strand
GCAATTTTGATTGTGTACTCGGTTACTTATTTAATTCGCAGAGCACCATCTTAACCACTTCAGGAATTGCCCTCTCCACCTCAGGCGTGCATTTCTCGCTAAAGTTAGTCACATCCTTTGCTTCTACAGCAAAGATAGTGATCTTTTGAGGCATTGCCAGATTAAGCATCTTGCCTAACTCCAAAGCACTAATCAAGTTTACCTGGTGGGGTGAAGAAAGATGTTTAGCAAGGGAGAAATTCTCAGGTTCCAAATGATATACTTGGCCTGGTTTTCCTCCTTTTGTTTGGATAGCATCAATAATTATAACCTCATCATAGCCAGTGATCGCATCTAGAAGGCCAAGGCCAGTTTCGTTAGTCTCAGTCACAGTTATCTGAGGATCTTTGATTTCCTCCCTTATTTGCTGCGCTACCTTAATCCCTACCCCGTCATCGGAGAGTGTGGGGTTTCCCAGTCCTAAAATCAGAGTTTTCAACCTAATTACGCTATGAGGTGCCTCGCTGTAGTCTTTTTATCTCATTGCCTTCGCTATCATAAATGGCCACTTCTAGGGGTAACTGTCCGGGCAGAGAATGGGTGGCACAACCGAAGCAAGGATCATAAGAGCGCCACGCCATCTCGATGCGGTTGAGCAAACCCTCGGTTATTTCCTTACCAGGTTTTATCAGGTCTTCAGCAGCTTTCTTAATTGACATACAAATAGCGGCATGATTATTGGTCGTACCCACAATCAGGTTACACTTCTTTATAACCCCTCTTTCATCAGTAATGTAATGATGAGTAAGAGTGCCTCGAGGAGCTTCGACTATGCCTACACCTTCATCTGGTGTTGCTGTGGGGATATTGCGAATATCCGGGCTGGTTATTTCGGGATCCTGGCTAAGCTCTAGCGCTCTTTCAGCAGCATAAAGAAGTTCGATGAGGCGTGCCCAGTGGGTTGCTAAAGTGTGGTGAACCGGCTTGCCACCCAAAGTAGCATACATCTTTTCATATTCTTCCTGGGCTAAGGGGGTTGCCATACCGTCAGCAGCATTTAGTCGTGATAGAGGTGTTGCTTGATAAACTCCGCTATCTTTACCATCAACAAGCCCCTTCCAGCCAACATTCTTTAGATAGGGAAACTTGAGATATGTCCAGGGCTCAACATGCTCAGCTAAAATCTTCAGATACTCTTGTGGAGCATATTTGACAAATTCCTTGCCCTCAGGATCAACTACCCGAACCTTGCCATTAAAGAAGTTGACTTTGTTGTTGTCGTCAACCAAACCCATGTAATAGGTCCTCTGAGTAAAAGTATCGCTCAGAATCATGTCTAGGTACTCTTTATTTTTGAGAACAATGTCGTCAAAGACTTTTAGTGATAATTTGGCAAATTCTACTGAACGTTTGGCTATTTCTTCTATCTTGGCTCTGTCATCTTCGGCAAGTTTTTTACTCACACCTCCGGGTAGGCCGAAGACAGGATGTATTGCACGCCCGCCGATTGTATGAATAATCCAATGATTTTCCATGCGAGTTCTGATTACAGCACCACCCAGCTCTAGTCCTACTTTGGCAATTACTCCCAATATATTACGTTCTGCGGGAATGGCGTCTGGCCCCATAATGAAATCAGGCCCAGCAAGGATGTAAAAGTGCGTGGTATGGTCGGTTACGAAGAAAGCGCTATAAAGAAGTTGGCGAAGTTTTTTAGCGGTGCTGGTCGGCTCAATATGAAATAGGTCATCTAGAGCCTTGGTTGATGCCATATGATGAGCTTCAGGACAGACACCACAGATACGCTGAGTTATCTGTGGCATATCCTCAGCCGGGCGTCCCTCAGAAAATTTTTCAAACCCCCTGAGTTCTGGAACCTGGAAGTAGGTGTTAGCTACCCTGCCATCGTCATTAAGGAAAATGGCAATTTTCCCATGCCCCTCAAGGCGGGTAATAGGGTCGATTATTATCTTCTTCACTTTATTCTTGCTCTCCTGAGTAGTGAATCTGGCAGGCTATAGCGGTAGAAAGTACCTGCCGGGTCAACAATATTGCTGATTATTTCTTGAATTTCTTCAGGGTCATCACAGTCTATGATAGATGCCAGCGCGCTCAGAAAGTGGCTTCCTTGATCGACTACCCCTTCCACTGGTCCATAACAGCCAGTGCAGGGCATGCCAGCCTGAGGACAAAGAGCGCCACAACCACCCCGAGTAGCTACACCGTAGCATAGTAATCCCTGCTCAAGCAAACATTTTTTCGGGTCAGGGATAATCTGGTGTGTCCTATAGAAGGTTTTAATTTTTTTTTCCTCTTTAATAAGAGGACACTCATCGCAAACAGACTTTATGGAATGGCTTATGACTGTGCCTTTCGGTGGCAGCTTACCTGTAATTAGGGCCTCAAGAGCAAGCCAGGTGGTCTTTTCCTCCGGGGGACAACCAGGGACGAAGTAATCCACATCCACCGTTTGAGCTAGAGTTTTAACCGTATCGTAAAACTCAGGAATCTCAAGTTCCCCTTCAGGCACCTGAACCTTCGGCTGAGGGTAAACCTTCTTAGGGTTATCGGTTGATTGTGTTTCAATATAGGCGCGGTCGAATATCGATCGCCGGTTAAAAAAGTTAGCTAGCCCGGGCATACCGCCTTCATAGGAACAGGAGCCATAAGCAATCATTATTTTGGATTTGGCTCGTAAAAGGTGGGCAATATGCTCATTCTCTGAAGTCCGAATAGCGCCGTTAAAAAGACAAGCGTCAATGCTTTTGTCTGGCATCTTCTCTACATCTGAATACTTAAAATCCATAGCTATTGGCCAGAACAAAATATCAGCAACTTCAGCTAATTTCAGAATCTTGTCACCTATTGCCAGAGTAGCGATGTCACAGCCACCACAACTAGCTGCCCAGTAAAGAACTAATTTAAGTTTAGCCATGCTTTTCCTCCCCGTGATTTGGTCTAAGAGGACCTAAGGCTCTAATTTTTTCCGTCATATTGTTGACTATTGATGCAAAGCGGACACCTTCGGAAGCCGATACCCAATCGAGGTGCACTCTCTCGTCTTCGATACCCAATTGAGACAACGTCTTCCTCAGCAACGCCATACGGCGTAATGTTTTGTAATTCCCTTCAACGTAGTGACAATCACCAGGATGACAACCTAAAACTAGTACGCCATCAGCTCCTAATTGTAAAGCTTTGAGAATGAAGACCGGTGCTACTCGTCCGCTGCACATAACTCGAATTACTCTCACATTAGGAGCATACTGAATGCGTGATGTGCCAGCTAAATCAGCGCCAGCGTAGGAGCACCAGTTGCATAAAAAAGCAATTATCTTTGGCTCAAATTCTGCCATAGTAACTACCTTCTATTAACAAGCTAATCATCTCCTCCTCGAAATTCTCGCTCTCCTCTCAGCATTTTTATATTCCTTAAGAATTCAAATTTTTAACATCACCTATCACGTGAATTGGCCAGGTACTCCTATCCAAGGAGCACTTTGACCATTGCCCTCCTGATTTTAATTTGTCATTCACTCAGTGGGCAACTCCTTTCTAAAGGCATAGAAGTAGAAACAAGTCACAAATAAAAACCCACCAATAATATTGCCAATAGTTACTGGTATTATGTTCCAGAGCCACATATCAATCAGCCCAATTCCGCCATTTTGAGCCAGCAAACCGCCAATTTGTCCAATCAACTCAGGATACCAATTTATTAACATCATCCCTGTGGGTATGAAGTACATGTTGGCTACACTGTGCTCAAATCCTGAAGCAACAAAAGCCATAATAGGGAACCAGATGCCAAAGAATTTACCGATTACATTATCAGCACAGAGGGCCAGTAATATGGCTATGTTAACCAGGTAGTTACACCCTATCGCTTTCCAAAATGCAGACCACAATCCTGCTGCACCGGCTGCCTTATAAGTAAGTGTTTTGGCAACAGCTATATTTACGGCATTTATTCCAAAGGCATTTATCCCTAAAGCACCCTCGGCG
>DAOUTC010000103.1 GCA_030626915.1 Dehalococcoidia bacterium | reverse complement strand
CAAAGAAGGCTGAAAATAAATAAAATTGCCATGCCTGGTTCACCTTTATTAACCATAGCATCATCACAGCCATCAAAAGGTAAGCAATGGAGAAGCATGTCTTTCTCCCAATCTTATCTGAGATGCTGCCTATAGCTAGCGTACCCACAATACTGCCACCTCCTACAAGACCAATGAGAGTGGCAGCAACCATTGGTGTAATACCAACATCGGTGGCATATGCTTTCAAATGAACCATAACCATCTTAAGGGCAAAGTAAAAGAAGATATACATTGCAAACAAAAGCCGAAATGTTTTCGTTTTGATCGCCTGCTTAAGGGTAAAATCCGCTGTATTGGATGGAGAATTATCACCTTGTTTACTTTCTGCCTCGATTTTTTCTACACCATAGGGAAGTAGTCCTTTCTCAGATGGGTTAAGCCTTAGCAAGTAGGACAGAGGTAAGGCTATGACAGAGAGGAATACGGCAATGAGCAAATAAGAAGTGCGCCAACCGAATTGGGAAATAAGATACTGAGCCAAAGGCGCAAAGATTAGTGTGCCTATTCCTATTCCAGCTATAGTGACTCCCAATGCAAATCCTCTTTTCGCAATAAACCAATGTGGCACTGTTGACGCTATAGGTACATAGCTAAAGCTAAACCCTACGCCAGCGAAAATCCCGTAAAATACGTAGAGCTGCCATGGAGCCTTTACAGTAGACATTAAGGAAAAACCTACAGCTATGGCAACAATGGAAATCATTACCATCATTCGAGGACCATATCTATCATTCAATCTACCTGCTACAGAGTAGGTCAAGGCATGAATAACCATGAATAGGGAGAAAGCTCCAGAGACCGTTGTTCTGGTCCAGCCTAAATCGTCACACAGTTCTGTTAAAAAAACACCAAAGGTGTAGTGAGAGCCAGCCCCCAGTGATAAAATTGCACAGCAAGCAGCTACTATTATCCAGCCATAGAAAATGCCTGTTTTTGATTTACCAGCCATATTCCTCTCTGAGGGATAAATAACAGGGTTAATATATTAAGCTGAAGAGCTGTGGAGATAATACTATTCTCCTCATCATCGGTCAATAAAAAGAAGCTTACAAGAAGTATATTAGCGTCGTTGACAAGCCACGCTTAGAGTGATAGATTATCGTCGATTAGCAGTCAAGTAGGGAGAGTGCTAAATGACGTTGACGGAAAGAAGAGAGGCAATTCTGAAGATAATAGTTAATGAGTATATTGCTGGAGCGATGCCTGTAGCTTCAAAAGCCGTTACTTATAATTATAACTTGAAGGTAAGCCCGGCTACTGTGCGAAATGATGTAGCATGTCTGGAGGAGGAGGGATATGTCGTGCGCCCTCATCCTTCAGCTGGTGCTATTCCCACAGATAAGGCCTACCGCTATTATGTGGAATCAATAAGCCGGGATGTTAAACTTCCGCTAACTGAACAATATCTGGTTTATGAGCTATTCCAAGAAGCGAAGGAGGAGATGGAGCAGTGGTTGAGGCTGGCGGCGGCACTTCTGGCACATTTCGTTCGTAATGTGGCGGTGGTAACTTCGCCTAAAGCCCCCCGATGTCGCTTTAAGCATTTAGACCTGGTAGAGGTACGGGATTTTGTAGCTTTACTGGTTTTGATTTTATACGAGGCAGGGGTAAGACAAAAAATTCTATCTTTTAATAAAAGAATTACCCAGGAGGACTTAACAATGCTAGCTAATAAACTCAACTCTGCTTATGCCGGGATGACTAGTAGCGAAATATCGAGGGAAAAAGCAAGACACTCACCTGAGGAAAAGCAAGTGGCTGGGTGCATAGTAGATATGATGACTGCCGAGGATAAGCAGGGGCATGGTAGACCTTATCTGGAGGGATTATATCTAATGCTAAGTCAGCCCGAATTCGCTAACAACCCTAGGGCACTTGACCTACTGGAGCTATTGGAAGGTGAGGATTGGCTGGAAGGCATATTTCGGCCGGAACTTGATAAGGGAGGGATAAAGGTAATTATTGGTAAAGAAAATCCAGCGGAAGTATTGCAAGATTTGAGCTTGATAGTTGGTGAGTACGGAATCCCTGATAAAGCAGGGGGCATTGTAGGAGTGATTGGCCCAAAGCGGATGGATTATGCTAGAGCTATCTCTTTAGTTACCTGCCTTTCATCATTGCTAAGCGAATCAGTAGCTGATTATATCTGAAGGGAGGTTTGATTTTGCCTGACGAAGAAAAACTGTACAACGATAAACCAACCGAGACGGAAGTGGAGCAAGCAGAGGATATAGAGACGATTAAGCAAGCTTTAGCTGAGGAAAAGGAGAAAGCGGAGAAGTATTTAGCCAACTGGCAAAGAGCTCAAGCTGATCTTGCTAACTATAAGAAGCGTGCTGAGCAGGAAAAAATGGAGATAGTCGAATTTGCCAATAGCACGCTTATCTTGAATTTGCTCACTATTATGGATGATTTTGAAAGGGCTTTCAGCTCATTGCCAGCCCAGGTTACAGAACCTAATTGGATTGAAGGCATCAAGCTCATCTATAATAAGCTTAAAACAACCTTGGAAGCGCAGGGATTAATTGAAATTAAAGCAAAGGGGGAGCCGTTTGATGCCCATTTACATGAAGCAGTAATGCGCCAGGAGGGTGAAGAAGGGGTGGTTATTGAGGAAATCCAGAAGGGTTATAAGTTGAAAAATAAGGTAATCCGACCTAGTATGGTGGTAGTGGGCAAAGGTAAGGAAAAGGAGGAAACAGAACAGGAAGGTCAAAAGGAGGAATAGATATGGCTAGAGCGGTAGGTATTGATTTGGGCACTACACTTAGCGTAGTAGCGGTTATGGAGGGAGGCGAGCCGAAAATTATACCCAGTGCTGAAGGTGGGAACCTTGTGCCTTCGGTAGCAGCTATAAGTAAGACGGGCGAGAGGTTGGTAGGGGAAATAGCCAAGCGTCAAGCAGTAGTCAACCCTGAAAATACTATCTTTAGCATAAAGCGCCTTATTGGGCGTAAGTTTAAAGATCCCACGGTCCAGTATGATATAAAACGACTGCCTTACAAAATCACTGAAGCCCCCAATGGTGATTGTCGAGTGGTAATGGGGGGCAAGGAGTATAGCCCACAAGAGATCTCAGCTATGATACTGCAGAAGTTGAAAACTGATGCCGAGGCTTATCTGGGAGAAAAAGTCACCGATGCTGTGATAACGGTGCCAGCTTATTTTAATGATAGCCAACGAAACGCAACTAAAGATGCTGGCACTATAGCTGGGTTTAACGTTTTGCGCATTATCAATGAACCTACAGCATCATCTTTAGCCTATGGGATGGATAGGAAAAAAGATGAAACCATTGCCGTCTATGACCTTGGTGGTGGCACCTTTGATATTTCCATTCTTGATATAGGGGAAGGCACTTTCCAAGTTAAATCAACTAATGGCGACACCCATCTCGGTGGCGACGATATTGACCAGAGGATTATGGATTGGGTATGCGATGAATTTAAAAAGGAGACAGGCATTGACTTGAGGCAAGACAGGATGGCATTACAAAGGTTAAAGGATGCTGCTGAGAAAGCAAAGAAAGAGCTATCTACAGTGGCTCAAACAGAGATAAGTCTTCCTTTTATTACTGCCGATGCTACTGGTCCCAAACACCTTAGCATGATGCTAACTCGTGCTAAGCTAGAACAACTTTCAGCGGATCTAATAGAGAAGAGTCTCGGACCTTGCCGCCAGGCTTTGGAGGATGCCAAGCTCACACCAGCTCAAATTGGCGATGTACTCCTGGTTGGTGGTCAAATAAGAATGCCAAAGGTTCAGGAAACTTTAAGGCAGTTTTTTGGTAGAGAGCTTGTAAAGGGAGTCAACCCCGATGAGGCTGTAGCTTTAGGCGCCGCCATTCAAGCTGGGGTGCTGAAGGGGGAAGTAGGAGAAGTCCTTCTTCTTGATGTTACCCCGCTTACTCTGGGCATAGAAACGCTGGGTGGGGTAGCTACGCCACTCATACCTCGCAATACAACGATTCCCACCTCCAAGAGCCAGATTTTTAGCACGGCTAGCGATAACCAACCAAGCGTAGAAATACACGTTCTTCAAGGAGAGCGTCCTATGGCGGCTGACAACCGAACCTTGGGACGTTTTATGCTCGATGGCATCTTGCCAGCACCGCGAGGTATGCCTCAGATTGAGGTAACCTTTGATATTGATGCCAATGGTATCCTCAATGTCAGCGCCTGTGATAAGGGCACAGGCAAAGAGCAGAAAATTACCATTACTGCCTCCAGCGGGCTCAGCAAGGAGGAAGTGGAGAAGATGAAGCGAGAGGCTGAAAGTTTTGCCGCCGAGGACGCCAAACATAAAGAGGAAGTGGAGACACGCAATGCCGCTGATAGCCTGGCTTATACCGCGGAGAAAACACTTCGTGATTATGGAGATAAGATACCTGCTGACGTGAAGCAGCAAATAGAAAGCAAAATAGCCGCTGTGAAGTCAGCACT
>DAOUTC010000149.1 GCA_030626915.1 Dehalococcoidia bacterium | reverse complement strand
GTTCCAAACGGGTTTGTCACCTCCTTTGAGGCTGATTTAACCATCCCTTTGACACCCTCACCTCTTAAGCCTAACTAAGCCAGAAAAAGCCTTATTCAAAGAAAATAAACAAGGAAAAAATTATTCAACACTTATGCGCGCTATGATCTGGGGGAAAGCGCAAGAGCCTTACCAAACAGAACAGGCTGAAACTATGGGCAAGGATTTCAAAAGCTTAACCGCAACCCATAAAGAGCTACGAGAAGGCGGCTGCTTCTATCATGCTAAATTAATCGTTTTAAGAAACCTATGGCGAGAAAAGAATGGTTTGCCAACCATCGAAGAAGAGGAAGCTGAACCTGGATTTTTATGAATCTAACGTTTGCATGAAATTTCTGAAGAGTGGGTGAGCAGTGTCCGCAAGAGTCTGCTGAGGCACTGTGAATTTGTTTTCAACCGTAAATTAGAAAAGCCTTAACGTGGAAAGGCATAAGGCGGGTGTTTGCTTGAGTGGGGTGAGTGGTAGAAATTTAAGGAAGATAGCTTCTGTTAGGCTGAGCGACGGCACCTTAGAGGTGAACTTGGTAGAGTTCACCAGGACGGAAACTGGAGACAAGTGGGTGAAGCGTGTGGTGGGCTACATTCCAGACGGCAAGCAGTACCCTACACAGAGGATGTTCCTGGACCCGCCGAGGGACTGGAAACCCGAAGAGGAGGAGGAAGCTGCTACCGCGAAAACGGAAAGCTGCGAGGACACCGTTTCAGGCTTCTCTTAAAAGTTTTCCACAGCGTTAAGCCACGTGCATGTTGCGTAAGAAGTGTTTGCGGAATTGTTGGAACCCTCTCCTGTAAGCGTCTTCCCTCGTCCTAGAAAAGTACATGTATCTCCTTCTTGCCCACCTCATCCATGTGTCGACGTTCAACTTCTCAATCTGTCTCGGCTTAGCATACCCCTTCTCGGATACGTAGTCGATGAGACAGCTGAACATCTCCTCCTTCTCCCTGAGCGTCCTCTCGGATAGACCTGACTTGGCCTCCATAAACTGGCTGAACCTTTTCTCCAGCAGGTCTATTAGGGCCTCGGTTTTGTAGTACTTCCTCATGGCTTTCTTGGGGATAAGAAGTATACCTTTTCCTCCTATGTAGTATCGACCCTGGAAAGGGTACAGCACCGCATAGAATGCATCCCCAACATTGACTTTCTTGGAGGTTGATCTGTCATTGATGCACAATTCTCCATCGGATCCGAGAGGACGCACAAAGTACTCTTCACCTTCTCTACCAGAAACTACAAAGATGTCCCAAACTGGCTTCCTAAGATTTCTCAGCTCCTCTCTGAAGTCTGAGCTTGGTACATTGAAGTCCTTCTTGAAGTTGGGGCTCGCTAGGTAAATCTCTCCGATGGTCCTGCCAGCCTTATGTTCCCTCTCAAACAGGTACCAGTTCAGGAAGAGTTCCCTTTCCTGAAGTATGGTCTCATCCACGTTCACCAGTTCTCGTCTAGGGATGATGTGACGGATGCCTAAAGTCAATATGAAATCCCATTTAATGGGGGCGTCCAACTCGTTAAGCTCTTTGATAAAACCTTTTCTCAAGGCATATTCAAGCACCCTGTTTTGTAAAGTCCTGAAATCAATTTTATGAGACATTACACTCACCCATCAAGCTTACACGACTTTTCCCTCTAATCGCTGCCTCTTCCATAAGATCTCGCTATGCCAGACTGCTGATAATACTTATTGGTAGGCGTCAAATATAAAAAATCTCTCAAACGTAAAAGATGCGCGGGGAGTTAAATAAATGGTTAAAAATGGTATTCATTCCTGTTTTGTGATTTGGACATTTTCTTCATACCTCAGGTTTTCTATGGCTTTTTCGATTTTGCTGTCTGGGATGGGAAGGTCTATGATGTAGTCGGCGATTTTTCGGGCTTCGTCTGAGTCTTTAGCAGTGATGATGAGGGATTATCTCTACTAAATACTTTGGCATGACTCGTGCCTCTTCGCTTAAGACTTTAGGCTAAATTTCTAAATATAGGTTAGAGTCGCTTCAGCGTGAAAATTAAGGCTGAAAAACGGTGGATTTCACATAAATGCGCAGATATTAGGTATTTTCATCTGAACGTTTAGAATTTGCCTTAGTATAGAGCGCGTTTTCGTGTGATTTCTTAAAAACCTTATATTTGCAAGCGGAAATCAAGACCTGAGAGTGTGTAAAATGGGGAAATGAGTTTTTATTTATTAGACCTTAGTCATAATTGGCTAGTTTAGTGTTGTGATCACCTTTTTGTGGCTTCGATGAAGAGAGGAGGATTGTTGATTGAACTCCAGCTTCATTGAGATGTTAGGCTTGGATATACGTGGATGTTGGTTAGGTTTATTTCCTGTGAGATGGCTTACTGCTGTGGTGTACTTTATTGCTTAACTACGGTAGGCTGTCTGGGAAGCCGTTGATTTTCAGGTCGTTCACAGGCCTTGAAGTGCCCGAATTTGATGTTTTATGCGCCAAGATTAAGGAGGCATACCCTGTCTTCGAGGAAAAACGGCTGTACAGACTGGACAGGAAAAGAAAGGTGGGTGCAGGTCACCCCTTCAAGCTCC
>DAOUTC010000152.1 GCA_030626915.1 Dehalococcoidia bacterium | reverse complement strand
TGAAAAAAAGGTTGTTTTTAACAGGGTTGCTATTAGGCTCCAAATATCGTCGCCTCACCCTAAGAAGATTTCGCTAATCGCTCAGTTGTCCGTGCGCAAGATTCCGTTAATGTCAAAAGTATAACCAGTCTGATACTCGCGCAAATTTGAGAGGTTGTAGATTACGTACCAAATCTGATTGTTTGTAAAAACAAACTTACGTTTGGAAAAACAAACATATATATGATTGCAATGTTAAGTAAAAATTATGTCTGAATCGCTAACACCCAAGGTAATTTCGATTCTCAGAGCCATGCATTCGAATATTGAGAAATGGTACTATACAAGGGAGTTGGCCAAGCTTGCCAAAGTGAGTTCTTGGTCTGTATCTAGACAGTTTAGTAAACTTGTGAAAGAGGGAATGGTACAAGTGAGATTAGAAGGGAGAGAGAAGTTCTACAGCCTCGATCTCTCTAACGCAAAGACGAGGAAAATCTGTGAACTTTTTGAGACTGAGAAAAGAGGGCATTTCCTTAAGAAAAACAGAAGGCTCGCATGGGTCTTGGAAGATTTCACGAAAAAGGCTTCTGACTTCATACCCGAGATTCAGTCGATTGTGCTATTTGGAAGCGGAGCTAGAGGTCAGGCTACCCCGAGAAGCGATATAGACGTTCTAGTTTTAGCGCCAAATTATCAAGAGGAGAGATTCAAGAAGTTGATGAACTCCGTTGACCAGTTAGCCAGCGAAGTTAGCGGAAGGCACCCCGCCAAACTTGTGCCGATCCTCATGACGACAAAAGATTTTGAGCAAGGTCTTAAAGACAAGAAAAGGTTTGCAGTGGATGTTCTAAAAGATGGAATTGTTCTTTTTGGAGAGGAAAGATACTATCATTTGCTATCCAAGGTGATGTGATGCCTAGACAGCCTACATGGGAAGATTGGCTGAGAGATCTAAGCCTGTGTGAGAGGTCGATGCGCTACTTTGAAAGACCGAGGGGCTCGCTCATCAAAATACTCCCGGAGAGAATTGTAAAACAAAATAGCCAGGAGCATGTGACCTCATCCCACTAAGACAGCTTAAACGAGATAAGCAAGAGCCAACACATGTTTTTAAACAGGTTTCAACCCCAAAACCAATTAACTAAAAATTAAAAAATGGCGTACAATAATGGGGTTTGAGTTAAAGCCGAAACTGGCAGGGAAACGTGACGGTAACAATCTTTGGATGTCATGTCATAAGTGTTATAGGCATTAAGAAATAAAGTAGGTTTTTCTTGACCTATCGTGGCGGTTCTGATGTCTCATCCATTTATGAGTGTGGTCTTGAAGGCTTTGAGGAAGGGGATTAAGTTTACGGATCATGCTTTTCAGGTTATGTACTCTGCAGAACGAATGGTAACAGTGGATGAGGTGGTGGAAGCCGCTCGTGATGGCGACATCATTGAGGATTATCCTGATGACCCTCGTGGGCGCAGCTGCCTCATACTAGGCTTCACTGGACAGAGGAGGCCGATTCACATTGTATGTGCTCCAAAAGAAGAGTTTCTTGTCATAGTTACGGCTTACGAGCCAACCTTAAATAAGTGGACGCCGAATTTTAAGGCTAGGAGGAAGATGTAGATGGTGAAGTGCCACTTTTGCGGCGGAGAGATCGTGAAAGGCAAGAAGAACTTTTCAGTTACGAGAGGAAACTATTGCGTTATTATTCGGGATATTCAAACCGACGTCTGCTCCCAATGCGGGGAAGCTTACTACGATCCTGAGCAGGGAAAAGCCATCGAGGAAATCCTGAAAACAATGGACAACCAGGTGAAAAAACTGCAAGCGCCCATACCACCTGCGAGGTCGTAAAGGCTAAGACTTTTTAGGGAACTCCCATTCGAACTACCTGCAACCTTTAATCGTCTTAAATAATAGAGATATTAGTCTACTCTACATTGTCAAGTAGACTATTTCCTCACATTGGTTGAGGAACACGTTCTAAAAGAAAGCGTCAGGAAAGGAACTCAAACTCTAAATGAAGAGCGAGGCTTAAAGACGCCTGTTTTTCTAAAGCCTGAAGAATTTAAGCCTTAAGAGCTCTTTCCACGTCTCTTGTGATAATTCCGCAACGACTCCAATAGCTCCTCTCTGGAAGCTGCCTCAATCGCTGTGTTAATCTCACTCCAAGTCTCTGCCTTAAATGGTTCAACGATGGTTTTCTTAACCAAGTTTTAACCTCTCTATAAAATAGGAAAATCAACTTTATTAACTTATACCTAAGGAAATATCACATCAACCATCATTTGGTTCGCCATATCCAGAGGAATAATAGCTGGACTAGCTGGATTTTAGAGCATGCGCTTATAGAATTGAAATGTTGCATGGTACCTAGATAATATATCTAAAGTTGTAAAATGTTGAGATCGCCTTTGTGTAAAACAGCTTCACCCCTATCAAAGTGGTGCTGGGTGCATACTTCAGGGGTCTAGTCCAGCTATAATGGGTGTGTTGAGGCTGT
>DAOUTC010000051.1 GCA_030626915.1 Dehalococcoidia bacterium | reverse complement strand
TCCAAACTTAAACTGAGAGATAACTCCATACTTTGAGGTGTCCACCATCTATCTGAACTAGTTCATTTATCCGCTGCAGGATATGAGGTAGGGAAGGTTGGGGCGAAAAGGCTTGAATAGCTTCCCTTTACTAAGCTGATATTGTATAGTTAATATAAACCTAGCTATAAAGGTTAAAACTATTGAAGATAAGTAAAACGATTCGGTGGATTTTAACTATCGGTATTCTGGCTATTCTCCTCACAGGCCTAGGTGTAACTTATGCCCGCCAGATGGCAGAACAAAGGGAGCTAAATGCCAATATAGCTCAGGCAGGCCAGGATTTCATCAAATACACAGCTCAGAGGAAAGAGCTAGAAACAAGGCTCGGTGAAGCCAAATCAAGCATTGCCACCCTTCAGGACAAATTTGAATCGCCCACTGAATCTATAGAGATCAGCACCATTTTGTTTGAAACCGCTGACGATGTGACCATAACCAAGCTCTCCTCCTCGCTTCCTAAAGAGGAGAAGCTAAACGGCATCGCCTACCAGGTTTTCACACTTAGCGTCACCGCTGAGGGGGAGGTGCAGGCACTACTCAACTTTGTGCAGAAGCTGAGCGATAAATTCCCCAGCAGCGATATAACATCGGTGAACATAAAAGTGCCACAGGAAGAGGGGGGAAAAGAGCCAGCAATTACTTTAGCGGTGAAAATTTATGCTTATAAAGGCGAATAATGGCTAAAGAAGCAACCACCATATATATAGATGATTCTGCTCTCTGGGTGCTGAAAACCAGGGGAAGACGACCACAAAAATGGGCCAGCATGCCTCTGAAACCTGGCATGGTCAAGGCTGGGGTTGTTCGTGATGAAGATGCCGTAGCTGCCAAGCTAAGGGAGCTGTGGCGAAATAAGAGAATAGGAAAAAGACGGGTAATCGCCGGCATCAGTGGCATCAATTGCCTCTACCGTCTAATTACCCTTCCTGAACTACCCAAAAATATATTACCTGAGGCAGTGAGGAGGGAGGCAACCAGGATTCTAGCCGTGCCTCTGGAGCAGCTTTACCTCTCCTGGCAGACTCTTCCTTCACCGAGGGGTGAAACCTTGGTTTACCTCACAGCTTTTCCAAGGAATGCCGTGGATACCTTAATCTCCTCCCTACGCAAGGCAGGATTGAAACCTCGTCTTATGGATTTAAAGCCCCTGGCTTTAGCCAGAACCACCACCGAATCTAAAGCTATCATCATTGATGTCCAGCCAAGCAATTTTGATATCGTGGTTTTGACAGAGGGAATACCACAGGTGGTGCGCAGTCTGTCCTTAGCTCAAGAAGCTTTGCTGGAGGAAAAAATACCCCTCATCAGGGAGGAACTAGAGAGAGCTATCACTTTTTATAACTCCAGCCATATGGAAAAGCCTATTGAGGCTACCGTGCCTATGCTGGTCTGTGGGGAACTGGCTCAGCAGCAGGATGCCTGGAAGCTGCTACTTGAGGGGCAGGAACGCCCCATTCAAGCATTGCCCTCGCCTCTGGAAACCCCCGAAGACTTCCCTGCAAGCCAGTATGTGACCAATATTGGTTTGGCGCTCAAGGAGGTGCTAGCCTCAGAGAAAGGAGCCATTGCCCATTCAGTGGTCAATTTTAATGCCCTTCCTGAGGCTTACCTCCCCAAGCCTCGCCCCATATCGGAGATTCTCTTTGTGCCTGTTATTATAGCTGGCATTGCTTTGCTGACTTTGGGTGCTTTCGCCAACATCACCGTCTCAACACGCATCGCTGATTTGCACGCCAACTTAGCAGCTATAAATCAAATGGCTACCTCCAGATATGTTCAAGCCAAGGACATAATCGCTTTGAATCAGCAAGTTTCTTCCCTGGAAGCCACTGCCACGGCTTTCACCACCACGCTCCATGACTTCAGCATTGTCAGGGGCGAAGTCAATGACGACCTGGGGCAGATAAATAGCTGTTTACCTGACGCCGTGAATTTGGCCTCTGTGAGTGATAATACTGAGACCTTGACGGTGCAAGGCTCAGCTGATGATGAAGGCGCCATCTTCCACTATGCCGGAGACCTGAGAGCGACTGGCAGATTTGCCCTGGTGGTCATCACCGATATGCACGAAGAGGAACAGCAAATAAGGTTCACCTTAACACTTACCAAATAAGAGACTGAAACCTTGCGCCATCATGTCGCTGCCAGCCCATTTTGCCACGTCATTGCGAGCGACTGGCAGATTTGCCCTGGTGGTCATCAGGGAAATGGATGACGAAAGGAACTTCAAACTTGAACTTACCAAGTGAGGAGCAAGATTCGGAATTATAGTCTCTCGCATAAGTTCTTATAAAGTTCCTCTCCCTTGATGGGAGAGGACTAAGGTGAGGGAGAATTATAAAGAATTTTGCGGTTAGCTATAGAAATTCTAAATACCAAAACCGAAATACTAAGCAATGCCGAAATTTAAAAATCAAAGGGCAAAAATCAAAATGACAACTCAAAATGCAAAACTTTTTAACCTTTGCTCTGTCATTTTGCACTTTTATTTTTGCTTTTTTCATTTGAAAAGGATTTGTTTAGGATTTAGTACTTAGGATTTAGAATTTTCTCCCAGTACTTAAAATACATCCCCCAGGACTAAAGGGCTATTGCATCTCAGTTCATAGGGATTTACCATAAGTTGTATGGCAAACATCATAGATTTGCTTCGGCTGGCTAAGGAGAAAAATGCCTCAGATTTGCATCTGGTGGTTAATTCCCCGCCTATGCTGCGCATAAATGGCTCCCTGGGACCCCTGGAAGAAGTAGCACCACTGCACCCTGAGGAAATAAGCGAGGCTTTTGTCCAGCTAACTACACCGGAGCAAAGGGAAAGGTTCCAACATACCCTGGAGCTTGATTTCAGCTACAGCCTTCCTGGCGTGGGCAGGCTGAGATGCAATGTGGCTCAACAGCGCGGAGCAATTAGCTTTGCCCTGCGCCTCTTGCCACCCGTGATTCCCACTATAGACGAACTGGGGTTGCCTCACGTGTGCAAGGAATTAGCCTTGAGACCCAGAGGGCTGGTGATAGCTTCCGGACCCACAGGAAGCGGCAAAACTACCACCCTGGCAGCCATGCTGAGTCACATCAACGCTAATCGCACCTGTCATATAGTCACTATCGAAGACCCCATTGAATATACCCACCCTAACCTCAAGTCAGTCATTACACAGCGGGAGCTGGGCACTGACACCTTGTCCTTTGCTGAAGCTCTGAAACATGTCCTCAGGCAGGACCCCGATGTCATACTTGTGGGTGAGATGAGGGACCTGGAGACCGCTGCTGCTGCGCTTACTGTGGCGGAGACAGGGCATCTGGTACTCACCACCGGTCATGCCCCCAGCGCAGCACAGGCTATGGAAAGAATAATAGACCTGTTTCCACCCCACGAGAGGTACCTGGCCCAGGCAAGATTAGCTTCCCTTATTATCGGTGTCCTGTGTCAGACGTTAGTACCACGAGCTGATGGCTCAGGAAGAATAGCCGCTGTAGAAATCATGCTGGGCAGTCCTGCGGTGAGAAACCTTATTCGAGAGGGAAAGATTTACCAGCTGCACAACGTCATCCGCACCAGCAATCAAGAAGGTATGGAGACATTGGACCAATCCTTGGCCAGCCTTTATCTCAGAGGAACCATCGACGGGGAGAACCTGATCAAATTCTGTCACAACAAGGACGAAGTAGAAGATATCATCGGCAACGTGCCTTCCCCTGCTAAATAGGGGTGGTGCTCGGTGGGCCCCTCCGTACTTTTGCCTCTCACCAAGATTGCTTCGGCACTAAGGTGCCTCGCAATGACAACACTCTACACTGTCATTGCGACCCAAGCGTGGCAATCCCCCTTCGTAGTGGCGGGGTTTATCCCCGCCATAGCGGTTGGGGACAAGCCCCAACCCTACAAGATTGTGGAGCCTGCTCCAAGCACAGGCGAGGAATCTCGCTCCTCGCAGTGACAAAAGAAGGGTGCTCACAATGACAACACGCTACACTGACACTGCGACCCAAGCGTGGCAATCCCCCCTTTGTAGTGGCGGGGTTTATCCCCGCCATAGCGGTTGGGGACAAGCCCCAACCCTACAAGATTGCGTAGCCTGTTCCAAGCGCAGGCGAGGAATCTCCCCCACAATGACAACGATGGGGGCGAGGCTAAAGCCTCGCCCCTACGATTTGTTTGCCCATCGAGATTCATACGAGCACAACGTCACCGCTAGCCACTAATGACTAACTATCGCCTCACCTTGATAAATTGGCTTTTGGCAAGGACAGCGAATGCACCACTATTTTACAGTTTATTTATTACAAGGTATACTATTAAGATGATTTAACAATTGGGAAGAAGACTTAGCGGCATAAGTGGACGAGAAGCAGTCGAAGCTTTTAAGAAATTTGGTTATAGCGAGAGAAAAGATAAAGGAAGCCATAGATTGACTATACCGCTTCATGGCGAACTAAGTGTAGGGTTGTTATTGAACCAAATTAAAAAAGGTGGCTTGACAGTAGAGGAATTCCTTAACCTTTTGCGGAGATGATAATGGAAGCTTTGGAATATACTGTGATTCTGCATTGGGATGAGGAATACGGTGGCTATTGGGTAGAAGTGCCGGCTCTACCCGGCTGTGTTTCTCAAGGCAAAAACAAGGAAAATGCATTAGCCAATATTAAGGAAGCTATTGAGCTTCATCTGGAGTGTCTGGAGGAGGATGGTGAGGAAATCCCAAGGGAAGAATCTTGTAAAGTAGCCGTAGTTGCCAGGTAAATTTCTGCATTACCGCGGATAAAAAATGTAGGGGCGAGGCTAAAGCCTGGCCCCTACGATTTTGTTTGCCCATCCAGGTTCGTGCAGTAGTCAAGCATCCTCTCCCCTGGCGGGAGAGGATCAAGGTGAGGGGGAAATTTAGCCTCGCCCGGATAAATCGGCTTTCGGATTCAGGCTATGCGAGTACACCTTATTTAACCCAGCCTCAAGTGGTGGACTCAGCCCAGCCTGCATCGGTCCATGTAAGTCCGGCCCACTTACCACCGCTTTCAGCAACTGCATTGGTTATCTCACCATTGCCGATGGTATAGGTTGCTTGCAGGTTGCCGGTGAAGAAAGCATGTGGCTCTGTGCCTAATTCCGGGGCAACTGCAGGGGTGCCGCCTGTGATAGCAGAGGCATTGCCAGGACCAACAGCGCCACTGCAGCTTGTCCAGTTATTCTCCACCATGCAAGCGGTGACGGCTGTCTGGACATTGTGAGCCTCGGTATTGGCAGCCTCTACTTTGCCTCGCCCCATGAATCTGCCCAGGTTGGGGATGACCACCGCAGCGATGATGCCCAGAATGGCGATGACTATAAGCAGCTCAATCAGGGTGAAGCCCTTCTGTCCACGGTGCAGACACTTGAATATGGGGTATTTTGTCTTTGGCATTTCTTAACCTCCTTTCCTTTTTATTCGCAAAAAACTGTCTTACGCGCTTGGTGTAATAAAACAATTTTCACACACTATGATTGTAAATTTGCCAGTAGCTTTGGTCAATAGGCTTTTAGTAATAGCTGACATAGGAAAAAGGTCACAGGTAATCGGGAAGGCATCTTCCTTTACCGCATAGCCCTGAGCCAGTCCAGCACGGTGGCCATTGCTTTTTCCTCCAGACGCAGCTTATGCCTGGCGCCCGGGATTATGGCTAGCTCTTTAGGTTCTTTGGCCTTCTGGTAAAGTTTGTATGCCTGTTCCACAGGCACAATTTCATCGGTATCTCCATGAACCAGAAGCAACGGGCGAGGGAAAATCTTGTCTACCCAGTGAATAGAAGAGATGGTTTTAAAACCTCTCAGCCACTCCTAAATCTCAGCTCCAACCCGGAATATCCAAATTGCCCTGGCTTTTTCCTGCGCCGCGAAAGTTGAATATAAGGGTAATGAAGCCAGCAGCACAGAATCTCTGTGCCAGCCCAGCGTAGCCTCTATCTTGAGGATTGTAGGGGGCGGCAGGAATACCGTGGCAAATACACAAAGCGGGGCAAGGTTGACTTTCTGAAGGGATGTAAAGCTCACCAGCAAGCTCAAGTCCATCGCTTTTTAAGCAAATATTTTCCACTTCCACTGGCTCAAAAATAATAAGTCTGGCTTCTTTTCTTAAAGAAGCGTCCTGCTACCAGGCCCAAGAGAAAGCCACCAAGGTGAGCCTGCCAGGCTATTCCCCGGAGGAAGAAGGAAATTATGAGGAAAAGTGTCATGGCTGCCCAGAGTGGCATGGGGAGTGGGATAGGGAAGACAAATACTGGCAATCTTGGAGCCATTATGGCCAATGTCCCACCCAGGGCAAAAATTGCTCCTGAAGCTCCTATACCGGGTATAAAAGGAGAGCCCAGCCAGATATAGAGGATATTTCCTGCTATGCCGCCGAAGAAATATATCACAAGAAATTTTCTTTCCCCGACCAGTCTGATTAAGAAGCTCCCCAGAAAATACAGGCTTATCATATTGCAAAAGATATGGGTGAAGCTTCCGTGAACAAAAAGATTGGTTATTATAGTCCAGGGTTGACGGGGAAAAAATGCTGGGGTCAAGCCCAAGAGGTAGATTGCATCTGGCCGCACTAAGGTAACTACAAAGATTAAAACATTTACAGCTATTAAGAACCAGATGGCATTAAGGCTGACAGGTCTATAGCTTCTCATTAAGCCAATTATAGGTTAATGCTATCCAGCAATTCAATGTGCTGTATGCAGGGCTATGTAGCCACACCTCTATGTCATTCTGAGCTGAAACTCTGAGTGAAACGAAGATTCTTCAGTCGCGGAGTTTATCCTGAGCTGTGTCAGATTCTTCGCTACGCTCAGAATGACAAAAACTGAAGGACCCATGATGACACGAGGTGAAGGGCTCAGTAATTGTAGTGGCGGAGTTCATCTCCGCCTCACGACCTATTATGCATCTACGTTGTCGGTCGGGGACAAGCCCCGACCCTACAATTTTTTCTTCCATCTGGCATGGGATTAAAGACTCACACTATGAGATTGCCACACTTCGCTCGCAATGACAAAAAACGAATGACTGGCAACGACACCTCTTTCGTCATTGCGAGGCACTTCAGTGCCGAAGCAATCTCCAAGGAAAAAAGCGATGTGTGTCACCAATCAACATGAAGGAGTACACTATCTGGACAGTTATAGTCTGTTTATATTAAGATTTTAGCCTAATAATAGATATTGACAAGCAGCGGCATTGGTGTAATTATGTGTTCCAATTTTGGCATAATAAGCCAATACATTTGCTATAATGACTGATTTAAAATAAATGGCCTTACTGGACGCCAGAGGTAAACAAAGGAATATGCCAGTCATAAGTTATGAGGAATTAACTCCCGGGTATGAGTTCCCTTCAGCTAGCTATGAACTGACCTCCGCTCTTATCTCCAGGTATGTAAAGGCAGTGGATAGCCCAGGTGCTGAATTTGTTCCCCCTTTAGCTATAGGGGCATACGCTATGACTGCTATGGCAGAGTCTGTTTCATTTCCACCCGGTACTATACACGCTTCCCAGGAGTTTGAGTTTTTCAAGTTAGTGCCTATTGGCGCCGTAATAAACTGTAAGGCTAAAGTAGTTCGGAAGCTAGCTCGGACTATGATGCGTATGTTAGTATTAGAGCTTGATGTTTTTGACCAAAATAGAGAAAGAGTGCAATCAGGGAAGGCAACCATAGTGTTGCCAGTTCAGGGGGCAAATGCTTAGTGAAATCTGTGGGGGTAAAATTCTTCCCCCGGTGATAAAGCATATCACCCAGGAGAAGATTAATCTTTATGCTGAGGCCTCTGGGGATTTTAACCCTATTCATGTAGATGAAGCTTTTGCTGCTCAAACACCTCTGGGTGGCACCATTGCCCACGGCATGCTTATTCTGGCTTATGTATCGGAGATGATGACGCAAGCTTTTGGCAAAAGTTGGGCTTCTAATGGTAAGCTTTCCGTCCGTTTCAAAGCGCCAGCACATCCCGGAGATACAGTGACTGTCAGGGGAAAAATTGATTCTATTGAGCATAAGGAGGGTATATCATCTGTGAACTGTAGTATTGAGTGTTGTAATCAAAAGGAAGAGACCATAATCACAGGTGGGGCGACGGTTAAACTTGCAGGTAACGTCCCCTTTTGTCACCCTGACCCTTCACTTCGTTCAGGGTCAGGGTCTAAAGGGTTAAGAGATTCTTCGCGGAGTTTA
>DAOUTC010000109.1 GCA_030626915.1 Dehalococcoidia bacterium | reverse complement strand
TGCCGATTATATTCCAGTAGGAGATACCGAACATGAAAAACGATAAAAGGTTCACCGAGACTAATTAAAGGAGAAGGATTAACAGAAACGAGAGATTCTTATGGAGCAACTAAGCCAGAGCGAAATTGAATTTATCACCCGGCGCTTGAAGAGAGGCGAGCCTTTGCCAGATAGCTACCGCTATATAATCCCCAGCAAAGCATTCGCCCAGTTTTGGATTTTGAGGTAGCGGCCTTAGCCAAAGCCCTTAAAGTATCCGTTGCATGGCTGCTTGGGGAAACAAACAACTAAGATGCATTTCAATAAAGAATTTAGGACCTTTGTCATAAGACCTTTTTCTTGAAACTATTTAAAATCCCTTAAGTATGTTGCTGTCCAGCGAAAATGTCACCCTAATTGTTCAGCGAATTTGTCACCCTCTGTCTAAATGTATTTTAAAAGGCCTGCGCCAGGGATGATCTGATCCGGGTCTCCAGGAAACTTTTGGCTGTAATGGTTTCTTTGCCAGAGAGGCAAATTTGCCTCCATTAGATTGATCTCTATCTGGCACAACTCGGGTGATATTTCGTGCTCTAAGTACCGGAGCTTCTGGTGGTGCCGGCTTGGTAGCCAGGCACTGTCCCTGGTAATACACCGCTAAGCTGCCATCCATCCTCTCGTGCAGCTCCACCCTGGCACGAGCATAACTCCATCTGCCATTAGTGGGTATTATCTGTAATCTATGCTCGCCAAAACGTACCACATTATCCAGGTCCACCGTGCGGCGATACTTGAAACAGAATACCTCATCAGGGTTAAATCCTTCCCCTGGCTGGCGATAGGCTGACCCAGGCTCTTTAGCTGGAACAGCAAATCTCTGGCTATACCGGGGCAGAAAATCCCACAGCACCTGATTAGCCTCCTCAAGGGTCCTGGCTCCTGCCAGACGAAGCTCACTAACCAGCCGGTCCTGAAATGTACCCCATAGTCTCTCAATCCTACCTCTAGCCTCAGGTGAGTATGACGGAATGGAAGTTATGCCTAATTCCTCCAATAGTCGGCCGAACTGAGTTGGTTGCCTTCTCCCCTCAAGTTGTTCCTCCAGTGACTCTGGCTCCCTCTTAGAGCGCTCAAATATACCATGACGATCGCGGTATAAAGCCATAGGTATGCCGTGGCTGGTCACAATTTGGCGTAGCAATAGAAAATAGCCTTGAGCATCCTCTTGATTCCTGAATAAAGCATGGGTGACCTCACCTGTGGCATCATCTATGGCACCTATGAGGCTCAGCCAGGGACCTCTTCCCTCCAGCCAATTATGGTGACTGCCATCAATTTGCAGTAGCATCCCCTCTTTAGGATAGCGTTCCCTCCGGCTGCGATGTTTTGGTGGTCGTCTCTTTCTTGGGCTTCTTATCCCAACCTCAAGAAGAATCCGCCGTACGGAGGATCGGGAGAGGACGATACCTTCTCGCTCAGCCAGAAGCTCGGTAAAGTGCTGATTGTTACAACCTGCATAGATTGATTGAGCTAGCTCTAGCACCTGTTTTTTCATGCCAGCATCTAGAGTGTGAGGTGGCTTTCTTCCCCGATTACCGTGTGCTAATGCAGCAGCGCCCTCCTTCCTATACGCTGCTACAATTCTCCTCACATGGCGCAAGGAGAGGCCTAACACCTCAGCTGCTTCCCTGCCAATCATCTTGCCTTTCTCTACCTCGTTTAACACCACTAGCCTTCTCTGTTCCTTCTTGTTCAATATCACCATCTCCTTCATGGGTGACATTTTCCCAGAACAATTAGATGGTGACAAAATCATAGAACATCAACATTAAAATCCCTTAAGTATTGACAAGTAATCGATTTACCCCTAACATTGCTATAAGTGGAGTTGTAAAAAGGGCTTAAATGAAAGGAGGTTGGCTCTAGGCAGGCATCTCAGAGTATTAAATTTTTCTTAAAGTCTTTGTTTATTCCAGCTCCAATTTTTGTATGAGCACCGAGCAAACCAGTTGAGTTAAGAAGGAGCAAGGATGAAGTTAGAGCAGCTTGAAGTTATTTATACAAGTATAGTTGTGGTTCTTAGCGGAGAACCTATTAAACGTTTGTCGGTTGATGAACTAAAAGGGATTATCCACCCACCCCTTAGTATTGGTAGTTCGCCTGATGGTGTGACGATTGCAAGCAGTGCCCGTGACCAAATAGATATCTTGCTGGGACAAAGTCGCGTTCAAGTGCGAGATAATAGTGGTCAGGAACCTGGCAAGAAACCTGTCCCTAAGGTTATTTATGATGTACTAGTGCCTTTAGGCGTAACTTATAGAGCTTTCGGATTGAATTATGGATTAGCCTTTACGGTAAAATCCGACCTATCACCCGCCAAGTTAATCAGGGATAAATTCCTAAATGTGGCCTTCTTGGAGCCAAAATTAGGCGCGCCGTTGGAAGGAGCATCAGTCAGACTATATTACCCGAAGGGAGCGAAAATCTGTAATTTACTATTGGAACCCTACGAAGGCCCAACAGCAGACCGATTCCATATTGACTTAAATGTTCACGAGGATACCACAACTCTACCTTCCCAGGATGCTCTAGCAGAATCTTTCAAGAAGGAGCACGATGACTTACTTAAGTTCCTTACCTCATTATAAAAGTCCTTTATTGGAGGGTAACATATGGCTTGAGGCAGCAGCAAGCCCCCTAGATATAAGTCAGCAAGAAGCTGAAACTGGGCGTTATTATGGGACTACTTTCCCTGAATTCGTTAGGTTTGTTAGTGTTGCACAACAAGCCTTATTTGGCTTATCTTCCCTTGCTGCATCTGAGCAAGGCACTGAAGATTTAGGAAAACTTCGTTTTGCCAAGCTAGAATGGCAACAGCTAGTTGAACAAACTACCCTGTCCACAGCCTCAAGTGTGTTTACTTACATAATGCCAGAAATCGCACTACCTGAGGAGCCTAGGCTTAAGCCAACCTCTTCCTCAGCTATCATCGATTTTCCAACGGTTTGGGGTGAAAAGCAGTTACCAGAAAGCCCGTTTCTTGAATATCAGCCTAGTGAAGTAGATAAATTCCTTAGCTTCTTTACAAAACAAGTTTCAAAAATCGTTGAGGTTGTTGAAGTTTCAGCACGCATGGATAACGAGTCTGCTGATATTTATACTATTTTTGATTCAGATGACGAGGAAGTTCGTGATTCGATCTATCAACTTGAGCAAGATACCTTTGCCCACTTCCCCAGGATAAAAGCAGACTTCCACACTCTCAATTTAAGGGACTTTGAAGAAAGTTCATGGCCGTATCTCTTTGACACTAATGCTAAAGTCGTGTTTTCACGCAAGCTCTGAATCATGAGATGCCCTCTAAAGAACAACATTTGAAGCAGGCCTCCAAGAATGAAAGATTTTATGATTCCTTCGAGTTAGATAGGACGGAGTTCTTAGACTGGGTTGTAACCGCACTTTTTTATTCCTTGCTCCATTGTGTAGATGCTTATTTAGCGGTGAAGGGTTATCATCCTAAGATTCATGCCACCCGGACTCCGCTTGTATCTAAGGAGTCAGACCTTAAGCAAATTTACCTAAAGTATCGCCGACTTAAGGATGAGAGTGAGGCAGCACGCTATGACATTAAGGTTTTTAAGCCGGCACAAATTAGGCAATTGAAACAATGTAAATTTGACCCAGCTAAAAGTTATATCTTGGCCTTGCTGCAAGGTGAGCAAAGGGAAGTATAACATGCTATTTAAACGGAATGATGCACAATGGTCACCAGCCCAAATAAGGATTTTTGAGCATAAAAGACATGAAAAACGATAAAAGATTTACCGAGGCTAATTAAAGGAGAAGGATTAACAGGAATGGGGGATTATTATGGAGCGACTAAGCCAGGGCGAAATTGAATTTATTACTCAGTGTTTGAAGGAAGGCAAGCCCTTGCCAGATGGCTATCGCTGTACAGTCCCTGGCAAGGTATTCACACCGTCTTGGATTTTGAAGTAATTGTCCTAGCCAAAGCTCTCGAAGTATCCGTTGTATGGCTGCTTGAGGAAGCAAACAAACAGAATATCCCTCAATAAACTTGTCTTACTGAAAACCTCCTCCTATAACTTATTGGAAATGCCATCTAAAAGGTATAATTTAAATAACCAAAGGCAAGTAGCTTTGCTAGGGTATGGCTAT
>DAOUTC010000009.1 GCA_030626915.1 Dehalococcoidia bacterium | reverse complement strand
TAAACAAATTCAAATTTCCAAATCCAAATGGCAAAACTCACTTTGTTTTGAATTTTTGTTATTAGTGCTTTGATATTGTTTAGCATTTAGAATTTTGTGCTTAGGATTTAAGGGATAAGAGGCGGGAGTAAACCCCGCCACTACGGTTACATCTCGTAGGGTTGGGGCTCGTCCCCGACCAAGGTGTGGTGGTGTGGCGATTGTTCCCAGTTTGTAAGGCAAGGAGGTAATATGATTACCAGTCACGAGAACAGGTACGTACATGTGACAAAACTGATATAGTAGTGTAAACTAGACAAGCATTGATAGGTTGACACCTAGTAAATTGCACTGGTAGAATTTGTGCTTTCTTCGGAGGTGAGGAAATTTACGCTATTATTGAGACAGGAGGCAAACAATATAAGGTTGCTCCCCAGCAGACCATAACGGTGGAGAGGTTACATGTAGCTGAAGGAACTAAGGTGGAGCTGGACAAGGTATTATTTATTGGTGACAATGGGAAATCACTGATAGGCAATCCGACTATCAAGGGGGCTAAAGTTATAGCTACCTCTTTAGGGGAAGTCAAGGGAGATAAGATAACAGTGTTTAAATATAAGTCCAAGGTGCGGTACCGCAAAAAAACGGGGCATCGGCAGACTTATACCACACTATCAATAGATGAAATTGTTAAGCCGGGAGAATAAACATGGCACATAAGAAAGGTGGCGGCAGCACACGATGCGGACGCGATAGTCAAGCGAAGCGTCTAGGGGTAAAGAAATACGGAGGAGAGCAAGTCCGTGCCGGAAATATCCTGGTGCGGCAGCGTGGAACTCGCATTCTCCCTGGAAGTAATGTAGGCCTGGGCAGAGACTACACACTCTTCGCTTTAATAGACGGATATGTTAAATATGAGCCAGCGACTAAATATAAAAAGAGGGTGAGCATTTACAAATGAAAGCCAAGCTACATCCTAAGTATTATGAAAATGCCAAAGTAACTTGCCTGTGCGGCAATACCTTCACTATTGGCGCCACCAAGCCAGAGCTCAAGGTTGAGGTATGCAGCAAATGCCACCCCTTCTATACCGGTAAACAAAGGATAGCCGACGTCCAGGGAAGGGTGGAGAGGTTCAAGAAGAGATACCAGGTAAAGGATTGAGCAAACCTTTTTACCACGGCGGGCAGGCAGTTATTGAGGGTGTGATGATGCGTGGAGAGAGGAATTCTGCCATATCTGTGCGTCGCCCCGATGGGAAATTAGAGATAATAAGGCAGCCCCTGGCCGACATATATAAAAGTCGGCTCAGGGAAATACCCTTAGTAAGAGGCATAATCGTCCTAATCGAAACCCTGGTTTTGGGTACTCAAGCCCTGCTTCAATCGGCCCAGATTGCTTCAGCGGAGGAAGAGGAAAAAATACCACCAGCGGCTTTATGGGGCATTATAGCTGCCAGCGTTGTCTTCGCTGTAGCCCTGTTCTTTATCGCTCCGCTTCTGGCTACTCGCTACTTTGATATTTATATCGCCTCTGATTTCGTCAGCAATTTGATTGAAGGCTTTGTACGTATAGGCATCTTTATCGCCTACCTTAAATTAATAAGCCTCGTTCCTGACATTAGAAGGGTTTTTGCCTACCACGGAGCAGAACATAAGGTGGTCAATGCTTATGAGGCTGGATGCCCTTTGGAGGTGGAAACCATTAAAAGCTACTCTACTGCTCACGCCAGGTGTGGCACCAGCTTCATTTTTATCGTCCTGCTCATTTCTATCCTGGTCTTCGCTTTGCTTGGTCGTCCGGTGCTATGGTTAAGCATCCTGTCCCGCATAATCCTGCTCCCTGTTATTGCTGCCCTGGGCTATGAAGCCACCAGATTTGCTGCAAGGCACGCTAAAAATATCTTAGCTCGGGTGCTTCTAGCTCCGGGATTAGCCTTGCAATCTATGACTACCAGGGAGCCTGACGATAGCCAACTGGAAGCTGCCATATCAGCCCTGAACGAGGTTATGCAGGCTGACAAAGGAAGCGATTGACAAGCGAAGATTACGACACCAACAAGAGAAAGAGGTAAGGAATAGCCATAGCCAGTGACAGAGTGAGTACCCATCCAATCAAGATTTGAATGATTTTTTTGTTACTTATTGTTCTTACCCCCTTTAGCAATCCGATACCGATTACTGCTCCTACTATTGCCTGCGAGGCGGACACGGGGACTCCTACCTGAGTAAAGATATGAAGGGTAATAGCTTCTGCAAGCACAGCAACAAAAGCGGTGGAGATATCCAGAGGCACGATTTTACCCCCCACGGTCTCCATCACCTTCTTGCTGTAAGTGCAAGCTCCAAAGGCAATCGCCAGCCCTCCTATCAAGGTGCCCATAAAAGGAGTAAATACCTCCGCTCCAACAAAGACCCCGGCGGTATTAGCCACATTGTTGGCTCCCAGGGTATAGGCTCCGTAAGAGCCCATCACCATGATGCCTATTCTCATAGCCAGAGTGAAGGCAGGTAGGGTTTTGATTCTCCGAGTGGAGATATCCATGAGCTTATACAGAGCAACGGAGATTGCCATTGCACCTAAAGGAGCAACCAGCCAGCAGATTATTACCTTAGTGAACTTGTCCCAGGGGAAAGCAGAAAAACCAGCGGTATAAATAGAGACCCCCATGACTGCACCCAGGATGGCCTGAGACGTGGAAACAGGTATGCCAAAATAAGTCATCCCGGTAACTACCATGGCTGCCGTGAATGCGCATAGCAAGGCAAGACGGATATCAAGAGCGGTAAAGTAGCCCACAATCCCTATGGTTTTTTGCCCTTCTATGATAGAACCCAGAACCACAAAAATGGAGAGAAGTATAGCGGCAGTGCGAAATCTTACTGCTCCTGTAACCACTCCTGTCCCGAATATGTTCGCGGCATCATTGGAACCTAGAGCCCAACCCATATAAATAGCAGCAAGAAAACTCAGAGGTATAAGCATTTAAGATACCCCCATAAGCTCTTATTAACTTAAGCCACTAAAACATTGGTCGCCCTATTAGATTAGTAAGAGCGACAAGAAAAGATATTAGATTATATTAATTATTTCAGGGCTTAAGCCGCAGCAAAAACCGCTGGTCTTCAGAATCCTATCATAAGGGTAAGCCCTATCACTTTATCTGAGGCATTTTCAGCGTCATCAGATATTTGCCCTAGCTTCAAGAGGAATTCCTTTAAGTGCATCTTCTCTGCCAAGCTCAAATCTGACTGAAAGAGCTCCCGTAAAATGCCATTCAGGAGTCCATCAATTTCTTTCTCTAGATTCCGTACCTCACTGGCAGAGGAGTAAGCTTTCCTTCTATCTTCATAGAGGAGAAGAAAACACTTACGAAAAGCGAGAAAAGCCTCCAGGGTTCTTTCTGCAATCTCCTTGATACCTTCCCCCCATTGAGGAGGAATATTCGGCGTTTCCATAGCCAGAAAATGGGCCACTGCCTCAGAATTATCAACCACATTGTCAACCAGGTCCATAAGGATGCTGAAATCCCCCCGATAAGCGGGAAGATAGCCACCTGCATAAAGGGCATCTTCCGCCTCTCTTCTTGCTCTATCAGCGTCGCTTTCTTTTCTATCGACAAGCTCGGACGCCCGCTTAAAACCCTCTTCATCGCCATCAATATAGGCAAAAACAGCTTCCTTAAAGGCTTCAACCCCAGCTTTCACCTCCTCGGCATGCTTCCTAATTAATATGTCAACTTTGCCTTCTTTTCTTAAAAGCATCTCTTACCTCAATTAACTACTTTAGTTTCCATTGTAAAGTGACATGCTCATTAGATACTCCAACCACTCCCTTTAATCTTCCTCAGCTCTTTAAAGGTCCTGTGCCAATCATCTACTGTCCTGGCCACAATTGGTTTAGCCACTTTTTCGCGATCCTTCAACGGTGGAACCGGTCTATCTGGTATGCCATCATAATCTTCGGGTCCCTGAAGCCTTACACCATAAGGCTCCTCGGTTGATTTATCTTCCATCTCATCCATTACATGAGCACCGCAGCCATAAGCTCTAGTAATTATCACAATAGCCCAGGTAGCCTCGGGAGTAAAGCCTAAGTCCAACATAGCAGAGCCAGCGGCACCTACCATATCGGGATGCAGTTTAGTCTTCCCTTCCTTTCCCCTAACTTGGTTAACAGCATTTTGAATCTCTATTTGAAAATCATGATACTTGCCTGCTGTTCCCAGCGATTCTGCTTTCTTGAACACCCGATAAGGCACGGGGTCACCTTCCACGCCTTCTGGATATAGCCCCAGAATCGCTTTCCCCTGTCCCAGATATTCTTTAACTAAAATCTGGGCTATCTCTTTGAGATTCTTGTTCTCCCTTTCAGCTCGCTCCAGATACTCATTCACCATGCAGCCATAGTCCTGGAAAGGTCCATAAACATGACCAAAAGCCAGAATTCCGGCACCGATAGCCTGGGTCATGATTGATCTACCATCAGCCGCGGCTCGAGAGATAACAGCGGGTAGCGACATACCATCATCAAAGAATAGAATCGTTAAGTAATTCAGCATCTTTTCCTCATTTGAAGATGGAATCCTGCTTTGGAAAAGTATGAAAAGTATGTCACAGACACCATATCCTTCTTCTACTAGTCTAGTGGTATCATATCCTCTGAGGACAATTTTAGGTACAGTTTTATATGAAACAATGCTACGCCAGCGAAAGGGCTCTCTGCCTTCTACAAGTTTTTCTACAGGTTTAGCTACCCTTCTTTCAGCTTCTCCCCTTTCTATAGTTTCCGCTGGCCCGGCATAAGGCTCTCTCCCTGGTCCATATATGGCTTCTTCTTCCGCAGGTTTTCTTATAGACTCCATTTCTTCCATTCTCCTTTCTCTTTCTGGTCTTGGGCATATTTATCGCGTTCCCTTATTGGTGGAACTTCCCTGTCTGCCGGGCCTTCATACTCTATCATGGATAAATCTAGAAGCTGTACCATCTTCTCCCTTCTAGACGCCATCCAGGCATGCCCCCTTTTCAATTGTTCTATGGCATGGGCAGCACAACTATAGCCTCGGCTGACGCTCCCAATAATAAAAGAGCCCAAAGGGCTAAACCCCAGATCCATCAAACTAGAATTGCCTGCGCCAATCATATTGGGATGCACAAAAGATTTTCCTTGTTTCATTCTACGGCGGTTAAGTTCGTTCAGAATCTCCAGTTGAAATTGATTGTATATGCCAGCCGTCTCCAGCATCTGCGACCTCCTAAATGTAGGATATACCCTGGGGTCGCCATATATATGTTGAGGTTGACCTAATCCCTGAATTGGTTTTTTCTCCCTTAGATACTCATCAACCAGAGTCTTAGCCAACTCCTTGATATCTCTTTTGTTTTCCTTTACCGCCCGCTCGAAAAACTCATCACACATGTAGCCATGGGCAGCACCAGGTCCATGAGCTGCGCCAAAACACATAATGGCAGCAGCAATTGCCGCGGGAAGCAACGGCCTACCACCCATGGTGGTTATCCCCGCTGCCGCAGATGGAGACATAGAATGCTCTATGAATTCGGCCATCTCGTACCTGAGCATCTTCATTTCATTTTCCGTTGGAATTCTTCCCTGGAGCAACACAAATATGCCATCCTCAAAGGTATATCCCGCCTCCGCCAATTCGCTCATGTCATATCCCCTAACCACAACCTTTTCTCTGGTCTTATACGAGATAGCGCTTTTCCGCCGGGTAACGGGTTCTCTTTCCTTTTTCTCCATTTCTTCCTTCTTTGTCTTTTCCATAAATTCTCCTTCCAAATGTTTTAATTTTGCTTGTTTGAGAAATAAATTCCCTCTGGGTCTATCTCTTTTCTAATCAAATTCAACTCAGTCTCTGTGGGTAAATCTACAACATCCACTTTGGGTGGGATAATGAGCTCAAAGCTGGTGTTCTCCACTACTTGCTCTATAGTAACATCTGGCATTAATTTTGCCAACTGTAATTTCCCTGATGCAGAATCAATATCCATTACACACAAGTCCGTGATGACAGTGATACTGGGATTCCACATCCTGAGGCCAGCGTTCTTTCTCCCATATGGTCCGTCAATATAGCCAGGACTGGTAATGTAATCACATTTCTTCACAAAACGCCTTTTTTGATGTGGCGTGATGATTAGAAGCCTCTTGGCGTGGGAAGCAATAGGGTTTGCACCGCCACTCCCGGGAAACCTGACTTTCGGCTTATAATAATCACCGATAACAGTTGAATTCAAATTAGCATATTGATCTATCTGAGCACCACCTATAAAACCAACATCTACCATACCTCTCTGCAAGATACAAGCTAACACTTCCCGTAAGGATCCTAACCTAGCAGCTCTGCGCATGATTTTTGAGTCTGCAATGGATAAGGGAGCCAACTTAAGTTGCGGGCCAACAACACCGCTCTCAACCACAACTGTCACATTCGGTGCATGCGTCTTCTGAGCCAACGTCACGGCAACAACAGGTAACCCTATCCCAGTAAAAACTATCTCCCCATCATTAATATGTTTCGATGCCTCTATGACCATCAATTCTTCTTTTTTATAGGCAATATCACCCATCTTAGATTACCTCTCTCATTCTCTGCTTAAGTTCCATCAACTTCTTTACTCCTCCAATTTTCTCCAGGTAATCATTGAACGTATCACAACTTAGCACATATTCCTGTAGATAATCCTGGTATTTTTGCATGCCTGATTTGCCTTCCTTTAATGCTGCTTCAGCGCACTCTTGATACATCCTCAAATGCTCCACATCACAGTCATAATATCGATAAGTGGCTGTGGGATGAGAACCCCAGGGTTGCTCTACAACCGCATCCACATAGATGTATGGTATGGTAGTCATTTCTGGGTAATTTCTTGTTTCCTCAGAACTGATAATTTCTTCGCAAGAGACTATCACTTTTTTAGAGGCCCTGACTAACTCAGGTATAGTTGCGGTGAATCCTTCCATTATGGCATCCCCCATCTCATCGGCTCTCTGCACATGAACAATGGCTACGTCAGGAGTGGCAGCAGGCATAAGTAGTACTTTTTCTCCTGGATTCCAGGGATTCTCTATAATCTCAAATTTTTTTTCTGTCGATGGCGCTTTGTACTTTAATATATCTGAACCTAAAGAACTCATAACAGGCATGAATGGTAATCCCATCTCGCCAGCAAGAAAACGCGACACCATGCCGAGATGCTCATAGTCTTCTATCTCCAATTTACCTTCCTGATAGTATTTTCTGGCTGAATATCCCATGCTGGGTATTCCACGGTACCCAATGTTGCATGTACCCCATTCGCATTTCCTTACCAATCCGGCTCCAATTAAAATATCTGCCGGCAGGGACAGGTTACATCCTAGCAAAGTGAGATTCTTCTTTTTTTGTCTGATTATTTCATGTGTAATTGCCATAGGAGCGCCCACAACATTCTGACCACTGAAACCAACGCTGGCACCATCAAAAATAAATCTCTCTACGGCCTCAGAAGCCGTCATAATTTTACTGTTCATCGCACGGATAATCCTCCATACTAAAGCCCAACTTCTCCCATCTTTCCCTTGTGGGTATGCCAGTTGTCTTATCCCATCCATACTCCTCGTAGAACTCATCCAGCATCTCATCCAACTCTTCCTTCTTTAAGATAGCACCCTTATGTGGACCATCCGACACTGGCTCCGTTAAAAACCGCTGCGGCACTGTGTCATCCTCCCTTCTAATGCCTTCGCGTACATTAAAAGCCCGTTCTAAGGTATAAGCTCTTTCGCCAATATTCCACAGGTCTTGTACGGTTAATCCCATGCCAGTAACCAGGTTAACCGGCTCAACATATCTTTCAGACAGATATTCACCAGCTAATTTCCCAACAAAATGGCAGAAACCCATGCAGTCCGTACATGCAGTCCAATGGGTAATTATGCTTTGTATTTTACCTTTACCTTTGTATGCTTCCATATCCCCATCGTAGTTAAAGGCGGGATTGGGATTATAATCAAAAGGCCTACCATCGTGATGGGATGCACCACGCGAACCAATAGCATAGCCCAGAGCCATGCCTTTTATTACTCTTAAACCATGCCCGGGAATCTCCAGTCCCTTGACATGCATGGCAAACTTTTCGGCTCCCTTGCCTATTATCTGTGCCGCTCTCCTTGTACCTTCAGCTAAGATGTCTCCAAACCCTTTGCGTTGTGTTATTTTATCAATCATGCTGATCATGGCTTCTGAATTCCCAAAACACAAATCAATCCCATCCATCTGTTCTTTGCTTATAAGTCCTTTCTCATAGCATTCCATGGCAAAGGCCAACGTTACGCCGGTGCTTATGGTATCCAGTCCATAAGAACCACACATATTATCCATCTTAATAATCGGTCTCAAATCACTGATGCAACACATTGACCCCAATGCGAACTGTGTTTCGTACTCTATACCAGAAGTCCAGACTCCTTCATATGGTCCATCCGTGACTTTGAAGTCGCGGCCACAACGTGCCAGACAACCAGAACATGAATGTGACCCTACCATGTATTTCCGCGACACCTCATACCATTCATCCGCAGGTTTCCATACCATATTTTGGTAGTTTCTCGTTCCTAACACGCCCCTAGAACTCAAAAGCTCTGGTGAAGATTGTGACCCCTTAGACCCATACCCTCTATCCATACCAGAACCCGGGTATTCCTCAGTTGCAACTTCGTCAATACACTCTCTCAGTCCCTCTGGGTTCGCCGCCTCTGGTAATTTCGAGCCCCTGACAGCTATGGCTTTAAGGTTCTTCGACCCCATTACAGCTCCAACCCCGGTTCTACCCAGAAATTTCAAACCGACCACTATACACGCATACTTGACCAGATTCTCTCCCCCTGGACCAATACAGGCAACACGCGTACTTTTACCAAGCTCAGCCTTAATAGCATCACGTGTCTCATACGTCGTCAGGCCCCACAAGTGCTCCGCTGACTCGATGTCTACATCGCCATCTGTAATACTGATATATACTGGTTTCTCCGCCTTCCCTTCTACTATTAGGGCATCGTAGCCAGCACGCTTCAACGCAGTGGCCCAATAGTCACCCGCCGTGCTATCCCCCCATATTCCCGTCAACGGAGATTTCGTGGCTACGTAAGTTCTCGGCGTGAATGACAATCCTGTCCCCACAAGTGGTCCAGCTCCAAAGAACATCTTATTTTCCGGCGATAATGGGTCTATACCAGGTTTAAGCTCATCATATAGAATACGAGCGGCAAATCCATTTGAACCCAAATACATGCGAGCCAAGTCATCCGCTAATTCTTGTTTGCTTACCTTCCCCGTAGATAAATTAACCCGCAATATTTGTCCCATATACCCTTTATATTTCATTTCATACCTCCTTAGTGTAGATTATTAGCAGCTTTGCATATCAAATTACATGACTGCTTTGAATGCTTCTCGATAGGCGTCCAAGATTTTCTCCACATCCTCATCCGTCTGCGCCAGATTTGTAAACACAAAGTGGCCTAGCAGCTTAAATATGCCCCTATTGCATAACTCTAAATCTCTCAGCCTTAGCTTCTTCGTATCTCTCCGGGCAAACTCCCTTGCATTCCTATATGGCTTATCTATGAAGTGAGCTTCATAGGTGGAGAAACCACCAACGACCTGAACAGGTATTTTAAGTTCTTCAACAATGTCTTTCAGCCCTTTCCTTATCTTATCTCCCACCCTATTAATATGGCTATACACTTCATCTTCATGCTCATCCAGGTACTTCATAGTTGCCAGTCCAACAGCCGCTGAAAATGGGTTTCCGGAGAATGTACCACTTTGATATACCCTCTCCGCCGCACACTTACCATGGGTGGGGTTGACAAATTCCATAATGTCTTTTCTGCCTCCAAGGGCAGCTGCAGGAGCTCCACCTCCTATCACTTTTCCCAGTACAGAGAGGTCCGGTTTGATGCCGATATAACTCTGAGCACAGCCCAGATTACCCCAGCGAAATCCTACCATCACCTCGTCAAAGATTAAGGGTATACCCTTTTCAGTAGTGATTTCTCTTATTGCTTTCATATACTCTGCTTCTGGTTCGACAAAACCTAAACCCGTGCCCGATATGGGCTCCATTATTACACAGGCTAAATCTTTAGCATTTTCCTTAATTATCCTTACAGCGTTCTCAGTATCATTCCAGGGTATAATTACGGTATATTCCATGGTATGGTCTACTCCGAGTGAATGAGGTGCCGGCAGTGGGTTTTCAGGAGTCCCGGCGAACTCACTTATACTTATTGGTGCCCAATCATTAGAGGAGCCGTGATAGCATCCTTCAACCTTACACACTTTCCTCTTGCCACTATATCCTTTAGCCAATCTGATAGCATAGTTCACAGCTTCCGACCCGGTATTGACAAATCGAATCTGCTCTACAGATGGCACATGTTTAATTATTATCCTGGCCCATTCCCCTACTAAATCCGATGCACCATATTGCAGCCCCCTTTCCTTCGCTTCCTCAATAGCCTGGAGCACAACTGGATGGCTATGACCCAGGATTATCGGCCCGTTGCCACAGTTTGTATCAATATATTCATTCCCATCTACATCCCATAACCTGCTACCCTTTGCTCTTGAAAAGTATATCGGAAACGGCTCTCTAAACTTCCAGAATGCTGGTACTCCACCCGGTAAGTAGTTTAAATCCTCCTGCCACATTCGGTAAGACTTCGGATGTAGCTGCTTAAAGCTTTCTACTATATCATTGGCCACTTAACTTTACCTCCTTTCAGTTTTCCTATCAGTACTCTGACTTAATATGTTAAGCCAAATTCAACTTCGCTCTAAGAGATTAATCTCTGCCCCACTTCTTGAAGTAATCCCCAAAGAGTTCTTCATCAGTAGGGATGTACTCTTCAACCGGAACATAAAGCCGGGTATAATTGAGGAAATGTTTCCAATTAATATTGTCACTGGATATGTTGCCAACCCAGGTACCACAGCCCAGAGTTTCAGTCCATGGTTGCCCACTATACCAGCTTCCACTGTTGACCAAACAATGGGGCATATTGCATTGTACTCTGCCCACATTAGCTTTTATGGCAAGTTCCTCCATGCGGTCTTCTCTCTTGGTGTGAATTGAGACAGAGTGACCCTCGCCTGAGAATTTGAGCATCCTCTTCATGCGCTCGACCATTTCACTGAAGTCACTCCACTTCCACACTGTTAAAACCACACATAATTTCTCACCTGAGAACCTGTCTTCAGGACCTATCTTTTCCCCCAGAACCATTATAAATCTTGTATTTTCGGGTATATGAATCCCGGCGACTTCAGCAATATGCTGTGCCGGTGTGCCCACTATCGCTCTATTCAACGTTTTTCCGTCAGGCCACAGCGCCTTCCTCACTTTTTCCCGCTCTTCCGTATTGCACAAATACCCCCCTTCTGATTTCAATGCCCTTATCATGTCATCGTAGATGCTTTCGTGAATAGCCACTGCGTTTTCTGAGGAACAAGAAGTGGCTAGATTAGCGACCTTAGAGCGCGCAATCTTACTGGCTGCAGCAGCTATATCAGCCGTTTCATCCACAATAGCTACAACATTACCTGCCCCCACTGTCTGGCAGGGCTTAGCAGCCTCATAAACCACCTTTATCAATGCCGCTCCACCAGTGGCCACAGCAAAATCACAAGTTCTCATGAGCTCACGTGCCGCTTCGTGGCTAGCTTTTTTGACGCACTGCAACAAGTCCTCGGGCGCACCAACCTTCTTAAGAGCCTTCCTCCCAAACTCAATAGCAAGATATCCGCAACCTGGCGTCCTGGGATGGGGTGAGACAATCATGGCATTTCTGGTCTTCAAAAGACCAAGACCAACGGTATATACACAGCCCTCAGGATTTGTCATAGGAGTAACGTTGACAACCACCCCTATAGGTTTGGCATATACTTTCACCCCCCTCTTTTTGTCTTCTTCCACCAGACCACATGTTTTCACACCGTGGAAGTCCCACATGGTGCCCCGCACCTTGTTTGTTATCTTGGATAGTTTATCTTCGTAAACACCCATTTTGCCTTCATCTACAGCAAGCTTCGCCACTGCCCTAACGTTCTCCGGTTTTTGCCACTCCCAACCTACCGCAGCCACCATCTCATCGACTCTCTCTTGAGGCCAGAATTCAACAGTTTCAAAAGCTTTCCTGGCCCTACGATACATTTCCTGAACGTTGTCTTCTTCCATAATCTTTATTTAACCTCCTTTTTAATTTACGCTATTTTATACCATGCCCTTCTCTCTTATACTTGTGCTGGCGTTCCTCTGTATGTTGCCATTTCTTATCTCTTTTCAGTCTCCCTACTATTCTAAGTTAATATGCTATACCGCGTTCAACTTCGCTTATTGATTCACCTAATATATCAAGTGCTTTATCCATTTCCTCTTTAGTTATAATCAATGCTGGCCTCAAGCTTAATATATTTCCTCCTGTAGTCTTAAACGCCAGTCCTTTCTCAAGGCACTTATACATAATCATCTCGGCTTCATCAATAGCTTTCTCCTTGGTCTTCCTATCTTTAACCAATTCAATACCTATATGCAATCCTAAACCTGTAACATTGCCTATCAGCGGATGTCTATCTTTCATTTCATTCAATCTTTGGATAGTGTATTCACCCAGCTCAGCGGTATGCTCACATAGCTTGTTCTTTTCTGTATATTCAATTGTCGCCAAAGCAGCAGCAGAACAAAGTGCGTTTTTCTCATGGGTGTAATGACCTATGTCTCGATCACCCCATGTATCGTACTTTTCTTTGGTTACAATGCCCGCAAAAGGAACAATTCCCCCTCCCAGGGATTTGCCCAGAACAAGAACATCCGGGGTTAGATAGTGCTCGCATGCAAACATCTTCCCCGTTCGGCCTAATCCCTTCTGGATTTCATCAAATATAAGCAATGCCCCATATTGTTCACACAATTTCTTAACGCCTTCCCAATACCTCCTGGTAGGCACAACCGATGAAATCGGCTCACTTATAATCGCTGCCATTTCCGGCTCTCGCTGTAAAACAAGCTCAATTTGCCTCAAACATTCTGCATCCACATCTTCTTCCTTCGTAAATCCCCAGGGATTACGGTAGTAATTTGGGAATTCAACATGGAATGCCCCTGGCACCAGAGGTCCTATCCCTTTGGTACAGAAAGAGGTTTCCCCACCTACACCTATACTTGCTGATCCAAAGCTAGAACCATGATAAGAACCCCAGAAGGAGATAGTTTTAAAATTATGAGTAACCAGTCTAGCAACCTTTAACGCCATCTCTACGGCATCAGTACCTCCAGGACAGAAAAGCACCTTACACAGGTCTCCAGGGGTTATTTCTGCTAACTTTTCAGCCAACATAACCGCAGGGATATTGGTGTATCTCCGAGTGCAATGCGACATCTCCTCGTCTAACTGCTTTTTTACAGCTTGGATAACTTCAGGATTGTTAAACCCTACATCGTGCACACCATTACCGTGCATATCAATGTATTTCTTTCCCTCCAGGTCCTCGATATATATGCCATAAGCTTTAGACATTACATTCAAAACTGGAGTTGATGAAACCTGATGCAAGAAATACTTCGCATCCTTGTCAAACCATTTTTTCGCTTGGTCAGATAAATTCCGCTCCCAATATTTCTTCCTATTCAGCGTGGTATTTACACCCTTTTGCATTCTCCGTATATATCCCCCTTTCCTTGCCCTGCTATTCTAAATTCTTTGTTCTTGCACCCTTACACAAGTCGGCAATTATAAACTGTAAAATGTGCACAGGTCAACCCCGCGAATTAAATCATCTTGAAAGTAAGCGAAATTGTCTAAGGTATAGCCTGGTTACTACTTTCAAACAAGTGCAATAGCTGAAGTGCGAAGCTCCTGAAGTAGTGAAAGTATCTCACTAAGAATTACAACAGGCCAGAGGTAGTCAATTGTATCAAGGTTTAACCTTTAACAAGTTCCTTTGCCTTTCCAACAGCGGAGGGAGCATCAGGAGCATAACCATCAGCTCCTATTTTATGGGCAAATTCCTGGGTAACAGAGGCACCTCCAATCATCACCTTAGCCTTTAAACCGGCTTCTTTTACAGCTTGGATAACATCCTCCATGCCCATCATAGTAGTGGTAAGAAGAGCAGAGACTCCTATCAAGTTTGCATTGTTTTCTTTAGCGGCTTCTACGAACTTACCAGGGTCCACGTCTACTCCTATATCAGTTACCATGAATCCGGCCCCTTCCAGCATTGTACTCACAATAGTCTTACCAATATCATGAATGTCACCCTTGGCTGTGCCCATGACTACTGTTCCAGCAGTTTTTATATCGCCTTGCTTCAAAAGAGGCCTTAGTACCTTCAATCCCTCTTTCATAGCCGTGGCGGCAATGACCATCTCAGGAAGGAAGAATTCACCACTTTCATACTTATCCCCTACTATGCTTATCCCTGAGATGAGTCCCTCATCCAGAATTTTTTTAACTTCCTGTCCTTCATCAACGGCTTTTTTAACCATATCCCTTACCTCATCAACTTCACCTTCAATTACACTCTCCTTTATTTTGATTAAATCTACCATGTTTATACCTCCTTCTTCATTGATTATAACTCGCTTACTTTGAGGTGTCACCATCTATCTGAACTAGACCAATATCTGCTCCAGCCTCAACTTGGGCTAGCGCCTCTTTACGAACAACCTCTAAATCGCCCGCTTCCAGTGCCGCTGTCATCCTCTTCTTTCCCGTTGGATTAATACGCTCACCGATTAATACCGTGGGTAGCTCATCACCAATAATTACCTCTTTAGTGGCACTGGATAACTTAGTTTTCATCAAACATCCTCCTTGATTATTTATGTTGCTATTTCACCCTATCCTTAAATCTATTTACACAGTTGATTTCTATGCCTAATAATTCTGCTATACGAAGTTTAGCCTCTATACCTTTAGCCCCTCCAACAAAGGGAGCCATCGTGCCAATATTTAAATCTTCCCTTAGCTCACCCATAACTATGGGGTCTGAAAGATCCAGTATAGAAACTCCTAACTTATTGGCTACATATTCCTTAGCTTCTTTGATTTTCATTCTTCGGGATAGTTGCATACGCGCTACCAGATCTCCAGCAGTACGCATTCCACCCATACCCGAAGCACTAACATGGCTCACCTCCATCCCCACTGGATCACCCACTCCTACCTACAACCCATCCAATCTGCTTATTTCTACCATAGCTTTGGAAGCCCTGGACACTGCGTCTACAGGAGGACAATCAGCCATAGGAACTCCACACAGCCCCATCCCCATATTTGCATGAATAGGTATGCTTGAATTTTGAACACAGGCTTTCACAAAAGTAGTCGCTCGAGCTATGTTCCATGGACATGACTTATCTGTATTGATACTAATAGCCGGGCCAAAAATAGTAGCTCCGGCTTTCTCAACCAACTCAAGCTGCTTCTGAGGATATAAGCCCGCCAGACGCACTCCATCATAAGTTAACTCTCCATGCATTCCTAAAATGAATTCCCCAGCCATTCCAACCATAATGCCTATTTGAGGATACTTCTCCCTTAATATCTCAACTGCTCGCAAAGTAGCTAAAAAGTCAGCATCTCCTGCTGCACCTGTAGTATCAAAATTAATGCCATCTACCCCCGATTCATACATCGCACTGGCTACATAGAGCATATCCTTAATAGCGTGTTCTGCCATTTCCTCTTGAGATGCTCTAGCTTCGGATATTTTACCCTGAGGTAATAGCTCCATTGGATTGGGACAAGGACCATCTGGTTGAGTGTATGAGCCTAAATTAGGCTGAGACCCATAAAACATAGGAATAGTTGTCACCAATAAAGCGTACTCTAAGGCCTGTTGCTCAAAAGTTACAATAGCTTTCACGGGTTTAAAACTATAATCAATATGGCCAAGGTCGGCTGAATCAGCACCTAAAAATTTTTCATAAATTTGAACTTCTTGAACTTTATGTAACGGAATTTCCGTTATATCCTCCCGTGTTTTACAGCCACCATTATCATAGGTAAAAATCACTTCATTTCCTCGATCTACACCCACGAATCTGGCCGGGCTGCTATAGATATCAAAAAGATATGATAGTTCATCCTTGGAAAGCGGAGGAACCTTTGCTCTCTCGGCAGCATCCCTGGTACCTTCTTCTAAATCTCGTCTTAGTTCACTCTCACTTAGTTCACTTGCAGAACCATCTCCCATTCTGGTATAAATTTTCTCCATTTCCT
>DAOUTC010000055.1 GCA_030626915.1 Dehalococcoidia bacterium | reverse complement strand
TCGCTTGGTTACTTATCTTATCACATAGAAGGCAGCTAAAAAAGTTGCTACATTGACAAAGAGGGACAATTCTACCATAATTGCTCATTCAACTGATGACTTTTGATAGCTGGAATACTTATCCACAAAAAGAACTCATTTCCCAGACACCACCCAACAATAGTCAAAGGAATCGTCAAAGAGGTGTATTATGCCAATGAGAGAGATTCCCAAGAGTGTAGAGGATATCGAGAGCGAAGCTGAAAAGATACTTGAGGAGGCTAGGACTAAAGCTAATGAAATTCTCCTCAAAGCTAAAAAGGATGTTAAAGAAATTCTATCTTCTCAGTTGCCCATGGATGAAGTGAAAACAGAGTGCCAAGAGATTATAGGTAAGGCTAGAGCAGGAGCCGATGAGAAAAGCAAAGACTCTAAGAAAAAAGCTTCCAAAATTAGAACCAATGCTGACAAGAAAATAGAGGAAGTTGTGGAACATATAGTAAGTATCATCATAGGAGCAAAGTAGACATGATGCCCATAATCCTTAATGCGCCTGACCCCATGGTTAAAATGAGGGTAATGACTGCCAAGGATTATTCCAATAAAGCCCTCAAAACTTTACATAGAGCTGGCGTGCTTCATGTTGAAGAAAGTAAAGAATTAAAGCCTATAGACCGAGAAGCCATTGAAAATGAAAGAAAACAAGTCGCTGAATTATTAACAGCCATTGGCGATGTATTGGCTTACATACCAAAGGGGGAGAGAGTACCTCTGGGGGAGGATGTTGAGGTTATATATACCAGACCCTTTAGCGAAACTGATAGTGAAGTCAGGTTACTATATACCAAGCTCAGCAACATGCACCAGAGGGCTACCAAACTCAACGAGGAAGCTGAGGAGCTAAAAAAATTAAAGAGCTATCTCGGGACACCAGGGCAACAAGCTAACATTAGATTAAGAGATTTAAATTTTTCCGGAAGCTACCTCTTCTCTAGGATTTTCGTGCTCCCAAGCGAGATGTACGAAACTTTACATGATAAGCTTAAAATTTACCTGTTTGGCAGTATGGTTGCCGCGGTAGAAAACGAAACTGTTCTTCACATAATTGCCAAGGTTGAACACCAAGAAATTATAGCGTCTACAGTCAAAGATAATGGGGGCAAAATCCTGCAGATACCAACCGAGGATTTAACCCTGGGAGAATTCATGGGGGTAGTCGAGGGTAAAATCCATAGCCTTGAAGAGGAACTAACAAAACTTCGTAGGGAAATCGAAGGTAAAACTAGAGAGAATTTACAGAAGCTTGTCCTTTTCAGGGAGGCATTATCAGCAGAAAATGAAAGATTGTCAGTTTTAGAAAAGGCTTGCGAAGCCAAGTATGTAACACTGATCGAAGGATGGATTCCAGAGAACAACGTTGAGACTACAATTTCTGAACTTAAAGAGAACATAGGCTACGTGTTTATTGACACCAGGAAGCCGGAACAAGCGGAAGAACCTCCCACCAAAATGAGGAACCCAACCGCGTTCAAACCGTTCCAAGTCATCGTAAATCTATTTGGCGTTCCGAAGTACAGGGAGTGGGACCCCACGCCAATAATAGCTTACTCCTTTGCTTTTTTCTTTGGTCTTATGCTAGGCGACGTAATCTATGCTGCAGGCATCATACTGCTGGCAAAATTTGCCTTGCCGCGGTTTGTCGATGAGCCAGAATCCGAAGGCTTTAAGCTATTCCAGAGGATATTTTATATAAGTAGTGGTGTTGCTCTAGTCATCGGTCTGCTCACTGGAACCTATTTAGGGAATTTTTACCAGTTTTTCGGAATTGAGAGCTTAGCACTTGCAGAAGGGATTAAAGAGCTACTTGGAGATGCTATGTCCTTTATAGTATTCGCCTTAGGGATAGGCCTTGTTCATGTAAATATAGCCCATGTAATAGCCCTCATTAAAGGCATAAGGGAGGGGAACAAGGCTGTAATACCAGGTAAAGCTGGCTTATTTATACTCCAAATTGCTGGGATACCTTGGATCATACATTTCCTTGGTATGGATATCCCGCTATTAAGTGCACAAGTATATCCTATCCTGGTATACATTATGCTTCTGGGCGTAGTATTGATTGTCGTCTCTTCTATCATGCAGCAGGGTGCTTTCCTAGGTAGCATTCTGTGGTTGTTTGATATAACCGGGATCTTGGGAGATGTTATGTCATATTGCCGGCTGGCAGGTGTAGGCTTGGCTACATATTACCTTGCGATGGTTTTTAATATGATGTCAGGTTTGATAACCGGAATAGTACCTGCCGGTACAATGAGACTTATCCTTGGTACCTTAATAGCGATGGTGGTTCTGCTTTTTGGGCATGCACTTAACTTACTACTCAGCACCATCTCCTGCTTTGTACACTCCCTCAGGCTATGCTTCGTAGAGTTCTTATTCAAGTTCTACGCAGGGGGTGGCAGAGAATACAGTCCATTTAGGCTGAGGAAACGAGCACTGGTGTCGGTCAAGGGAAAAGCTTAAGAAAGGAGGATAAAAATGATAATTGATCCCACATCACTGGCAACCCTGGGAGGTGCGATAGCGTTAGGTGGTGGATTGCTAGGGTCTTCAATAGGATTAGGCATCGCCGGCTCTGCCGGAGCTGCCACACTAAGTGAGCAGCCGGGACAACTCAGGAATGTTATAGTGCTGGTATCCCTACCAATGACACAAACTTTCTACGGACTCATAATATTGATTCTTATTCTAACAAGGGTAGTCCCTAACCTCGCCGCCATGCCTGATGCTGGCGGCAGTGGCTTTGCTGTACTCGCTTGTGGTGTTATAGCTGCGTGTGCTGAATCGTTCTCAGCAGCGTACCAAGGCGTTGTATGCGCTTCAGGCATTTCGCTTCTACCCATGACAAAGGGACGGATACTAACTCACGCCATGATGTTAGCCGTGTTTGTAGAATTGTTAGGTGTCCTCGGGCTAGTTTTCACTATAATGGCGCTAAGTATGCTGGGACTTTTCTAAAGGTGTCTTAAAAATGGAGAAGATAAGCGAAGCTGTTATAAGCAAAGTAAGAATAGAGGCTCAGAATATAATAAAGGAGGCCGAAGAAAAGGCAAGGGAAGAGAAAGAAAAAGCCAGAAAGCAGCGGGAAAAGGAGTCCCAAAAAGAGAAGCAGAAAATGCTAGAGGAAGCTGAAAGAGAGGCTGCTAGAATCGTGGCTCAAGCTTCTATAAAGGCGCGTCAGAAGCTATCAAGTGCGAAAACTGACATAATCACCAAAATAATCACCAGAGTAAAACAAGAGCTGTCTGAATCCTCAAGTAATGAAAGCTATATCCTGCATTTGATTAGAGAGGCTATAGATGGACTTGGCATGGATAAAAGTAGGATTTACCTTTCTTCAAAAGATGTAAGCACTGTAAAAAAGTTCCTCGAAGAGGATAAAGAAATAACTAGTAAGATAGCGGAGATCGAGGAGGGCAACTTTCTAGGAGGGGTTATAGCCGAGGACATTGATGGGAAACTCAGGATAGATAACACTTATGAGACCAGGCTTGAGATGTTGCTGCCAAAATTATTGCCTGAAATAAGCAAGGAGCTTTTCGAAAGGACATAGGAGGACTTTTTGCTCTACGCAAAATATGCCTTTATATCGGCCTATCTAAAAGGTGAAGAGCCTAAGGTTGTGACTCCTGACCATATAGATAGGATATTGAAGTCATCCGATATTCAAGAGGCACTGGGAATCATTAGAGAGACCGATGTAGGAGACTACCTTGAAGAATCAACCGTCAAAACCTTTGATGACTTGGATGAATACCTGTGGAGATATTTCGCACAGCGCATTAGTTATGTAGAATCATTTAAGCTCTTGCCAAAGGATATACAGAAGCTAGTAAGAGCATATATAGTAAAGTACGACGTCTTGAACATCAAAGCTGCTTTACAAATTATTTCAACGGGCAAAAAAATCCGTATGATACCGGTAGGGATTATCCATAATAATGGATTGCTAGATGGACTCTCCACCACTAAAAATGCAGGTGACATTATTGAGCTGCTTATTAAATGCAAACTGTGGAATTATGTACCAGCACTAGAGGGATACAAAGTAGAGGGAGGAGCAAAGTTGAAACTCCTAGCCGAATCCAGACTAGACAGCGAATATTACAAAAGCATGTTAAGCATGGCGGGGCGTATAAAAGATGGCTCTGTGCTTTCAAAAGCCCTTGGTCTCATCATAGACCTAACAAACTTACAAATTGCCTCCAGAGCTATAATTGAGGGCGTAGGACCAGATGCCGCCGAATGTACCATTCCTGGCGGATACATGATTACAGATAAAGCTATCAGGGAGCTATTATCCTTCAAACTTACCGATATGCCCCAGAGGCTAGAGCATCCTCAATATCGGCATGTGGCTGAGGAGGTATTGAGTAGCTACGAGAACACTAAGAGCATCACAGCTGTGGAAGAAATCATTGATAAGCATAAGTTCAGGCTGCTTAAGGAAATATTATCACCAAGAGTGTTATCTCCCTTGGTGATGACTTGGTATCTAATCCTGAAAGAGGTTGAAATACGAAACTTGAGGCTAGTTCTAAAGGCAATAGCCGATGGCGCTGCCACAGAGAAATTAAAGGAGTATTTAGTATTGTGAGTGCGATACCCGCTAAACACTTAAACATAGCCGCCATAGGAGATGAAGACCTAATCAATGGACTGAGGCTGACTGGCGTCAGTAGATATTATGTGATAAAAGAGAACCATGGTGCCCGCGAAGACGTAAGGAGGGCTCTGAGTGAGTTGATAGACGAGCCTAACATTGGCGTGGTGATGATACTGGAAGACTATGTAAAGTATGTTGAAGATCTACTAGCCCGGGTTAGAGAAGGGCGAAAAATGACTCCCGTAATAATCGAGGTCCCGCCAAAGTTTGGCACAAAATATAAGGATGTTGTCGGACATTACAAGAAATTTATTAGAGAGTCTATAGGGTTTGATATAGAAATTTGAGATGGTGATTCTTTGTCATTGCGAGCAAAGCGAAGCAATCTGGGGCTTTTTTGGGGATTGCTTCGTCGCAAAAAGCTCCTCGCAATGACAACAAGCCTAGGAGGTTAAAAGTATGGGTAAAATATGGAGAGTTTCCGGCCCTTTAGTTATAGCTGATGATATGAAAGGTTCCCAGGTTTATGAAGTGGTTGAGATAGGAGAAGAAGGGCTCGTAGGAGAGATAATAGGACTGGAAGAAAATAAAGCCATAATTCAGGCACATGAGGATACTCTAGGATTAAGAACTGGCGAAGTGGTGAGGGGAACAGGAAAAATCTTAAGCGCCGAATTAGGTCCAGGGTTGGTGGGCTCTATTTACGATGGGCTGCAAAAATCTTTACTTACTCTGGTTAAGGATACTGGCTCATTCATAAAACGAGGTGCCAAAGCACCTGCACTCCCCCGGGACAAGAAATGGCAGTTCACCCCCAAGGTCAAGGTTGGAGATACAGTCAGCGAAGGAGACATAATAGGCACAGTCCCTGAGACAAACCTCATAGAACACCGAATAATGGTACCTATAGGAATCAAAGGAATAATAAAAGAGATACGCAAAGGTTACTATACTGTTGAGGAGCCTATTGCTTGGGTGGAGAATAATGGAGAGGTAAAAGAGCTCACAATGATGCAAGAATGGCCAGTAAGGAAGCCAAGACCTTATAAGCAGAGGCTTGACCCTTCAGGCTTGCTCACTACTGGCATGCGGATCATGGATTATATGTTTCCTTTGGCTCTTGGTGGCAAGGCTTCAATACCGGGAGGCTTTGGCACCGGAAAGACCGTTGCCTTGCAGCAGCTAGCCAGATGGGCCCAGACCCATCTGAACCTCTACGTCGGCTGCGGTGAGAGGGGTAACGAGATGTCTGATGTGCTTTATAGCTTCAGGAAACTCAAGGATCCTAACACAGGGAGATTATTACAGGAGAAAGAAATATTTATAGCTAACACTTCCAACATGCCTGTTGTGGCTCGTGAAGCAAGCATTTTTGTCGGCATTACTATGGCTGAGTACTTCAGGGACATGGGCTACGACATTTTGCTGGTTGCAGATTCAACTTCCAGATGGGCTGAAGCTATGAGGGAAATGGGTGGCAGACTGGAGGAAATGCCAGGGGAGGAGGGCTTCCCTTCATATATGGGCTCGCGGCTTTCCTCTTTTTATGAAAGGGCAGGAATGGTTGAATGCTTGGGCAGCCCTGAAAGGAGAGGATCAGTAACAGTAATCGGTGCCGTCAGTCCTCCCGGAGCTGACTTCAGTGAACCAGTAACCCAGAATACGCTTAGAATAGTAGACGCTTTATACGCTTTAGATGTTTCCCTGGCGAACAGGAGACATTTTCCAGCCATAAGCTGGCTCACTAGCTATAGCCTCTATATAGATGCGGTTAAAGATTGGTGGAGTAAAGTTGATGCAGAATGGGAGAGCACTAGAGCTACTGCTTTGAGGATACTGCAGCAGGAGGCTGAACTGGAGGAAATTGTGAGGCTCGTAGGCCCCGAAGCCTTGCCCGAGGGAGACAAACTATTGCTGCTCATCGCCAGAATGATACGGGAGGACTTTCTGCAGCAAAGCGCCTACCATGAAGTTGATACCTATTGCACGCCAGCAAAAGCTGGCCTCATGCTTAAAACTATAATAAAGTTTTACGAATTATCCCAGGAGATGTTAAATTCGGGGATAGCTATGGAAGAGATCCGCTCATCCCCTATAGTCTACAGGATATCCAGGATGAAGGATATAGCTAACGAGGACTTTGAACAAAAAGTCAAGGAATTATGGTCAGAAATGGAAGAAGGCTTGTCATTACGAACGAAGCGAAGCAATCTCAAAGGAGGAACCTCTTGAATTTCTCTCCGCTTTACGTCAAGGAAGGAAGGGCCATTAGTAAAGCTAAAGGGTCATTGCTCGTAGCTGAAAGCATTCCTGGTATTAAATTTAATGAGATAGTCGATGTTCAACTCAGCAATGGTGAGATAAAAAGTGGTCAGGCGATAGACATCAGTGAGAAAGCAACTATAGTTCAGGTATTTGGTGGAGTCAGTGAAGTAGACCTTATTGGAAGCAAAATAAGATGCAAAGGTGAGACTTTAAAGCTGCCAGTATCTATTGACATCTTGGGAAGGATTTTCAATGGCATGGGAGAACCTATAGACGGAGGTGCCCCCATAATCCCAGAAAGTTACCTGGATATTAACGGCGAGCCTATAAATCCTGCGTCTCGCCAGCCACCAGCCGAGTTTATCGAAACAGGTATCTCAGCAATAGATGGTCTAAATGCTTTAGTTCGGGGGCAGAAGTTGCCCATATTTAGCGGGTCAGGCCTACCACACAATCGAATCGCAGCTCAAATAATCAAGCAAGCCACAGTAAAAGGCAAGGAGGAAAAGTTCGCCCTGGTTTTTGGCGCCGTAGGCATTAGTTACGACGATGCCTCCTTCTTCATGAGAAATCTTGAGAGGACAGGAGCACTGGAAAGAACAGTGGCTTTCATCAATACTGCGTCAGATCCCGTTATAGAGCGGCTATCAACACCAAGGTTAGCTTTAACCGCAGCCACGTACCTGGCATGGCAGCAGAATATGCATGTGTTGACCATACTTACTGACATGACTAATTATTGTGAAGCCCTTCGTGAACTTTCTGCTATGCGTGAAGAAATACCATCGAGGAGAGGATATCCAGGATATATGTACACCGACCTGGCCATGATGTACGAGAGAGCAGGTAGAATTTTGGGCAAGGAAGGTTCGGTAACCATAATGCCCAAAATTCTACCTGCTCTCTCGTACATCATGGCCAGATCGGTGTACATATACCCTGGATATCCTCTCCTCGAT
>DAOUTC010000018.1 GCA_030626915.1 Dehalococcoidia bacterium | reverse complement strand
GTAGGGTCGGGGCTTGTCCCCGACCAAGCTATGGTGGTGTGATGACTCAGGGATTATGGGGCCTGTTCCAAGTTTGCTTGGATTACCCTCGCAATGACAAGGCAAGGGGGGTAATGTATCAGTAATCATATGGGCAAATACACAGGTTTTTTTCTCCCTTGAAGGGGGACGAAGCTGGTCCTGAGCGAAGCGAAGGAACTAAGTGAGGGTGAAATTATGGTTGAGGTATCTACTCGTGAAACCTATGGCAAGACCCTGGTAGAGCTGGGCAAAGAAAATAGAGATATTGTTGTCCTGGACGCTGATTTATCGCCTTCAACTATGACTCACTTTTTTGCCCAGGAGTTTCCGGAACGCTTTTTTGATTGCGGCCTGGAGGAGCAAAATATGATAGGCATAGCTGCTGGCCTGGCTGCCTCAGGGAAAACCGTCTTTGCCAGCACCTTCGCCATTTTCGCTTCCTGCCGCTGTTTTGACCAACTAAGGATGTGCCTTTCCCAGACGGGGTTGAATGTCAAAATAGTAGCTACTCACGGTGGCATTAGTGTGGGTGAAGATGGTACCTCTCACCATGCCATCGAGGACTTAGCCTTGTATTGTTCTCTTCCTGGTTTTACTGTTGTTGTCCCCGCCGATGCTATAGAGGCTGCTGAGGCAGTAAAGACAGCGGCAAATACCTACGGGCCTTTCTATATCAGATTAAGCCGCCCTAAAACGCCGCTCGTCTATTCTAAGGACTATCACTTTACCTTGGGCAAAGCGGTAACTATGAGAGGTGGCAAGGATGCCACCATTATAGCCATGGGCATTATGGTAGCCAGGGCTTTAGCAGCTTCAGATGTATTGGCAAAGCAAGGTATAGATTGCCGCGTAATCAACATGCATACCCTCAAACCTTTAGATGAGGAAGCCATAATTAAAGCAGCTTCAGAAACAGGAGCTATCGTTGTTGCTGAAGAGCATTTAGCCCAGGGTGGCTTAGGCAGTCGAGTGGCTCAGGTAGTAGCTAGAGAAAGGCCAGTGCCTATGTCCTTTGTCAACCTCAAAGACAGCTATGCCCTCTCAGGCAAAGCCGAAGAGCTGCTGCAAAGATATGGCTTGACTGCTAAGGATATCGAAAAGGCAGTGAAGTCAGTGGTTGGGAGAAAGTGAGAACTCCACAAAATATTAGAGAACCAATTTTATTAAGGGAACAGCAACAAGAGAAAGTTCTGTGTCTATGTGGCTAACCTACTTTTTCACTTTAATTCCTGCCAGCTTTTCAAGAGCGCAAATTAGCGCTTGCGTGCCTTTTTTGCTTAGTCCTTCGGCTTCCACTGCGTGGTAAAGTTGATGCACCAAAGAAGCGCCAGGCAAGGATATTTCAAGGTCTCTAGCTGCTTCCATAACCAAACGCAGGTCTTTTTGTTGGTGTTTAACCATAAATCCAGGTTCTAAATCTCTTTGGAGAATCTTTGGTCCAAGACTATCAAGGATTCGAGAACCGGCTAGACCAGCTCTAACCGCAGAGAACATCTTTTCCATATCTATTTTTGATTTTGCCGCCAGTGTAAGTCCTTCACATACAGCGAGGATGTTAACGGCGCAGATTACCTGATTACAGAGCTTTGTACTTTGGCCACTACCGTTTTCTTCCCCGATGTGTATGATGTTTTTCCCCAGCGCCTCAAAAATTGGTAGACATTCCTTGAATACCTCTTCTGGGCCTCCCACCATGATAGACAAAGTTCCGGCTTTCGCTCCTGTCTCGCCTCCGCTTACAGGAGCGTCCAACATTTTCACTCCCTTTTTATTCAACTTCTCTGCAATCTCCTTTGTAACTTTTGGCGATATTGAAGTCATATCGATTAAAATCATTCCTGGACTTGCACCTTCAAGTACACCGTTTGGTCCAAGCACGACTTCCAGGACATCCGGTGAATCTGCCACCATTGTTATGACTACCTCGGATTTCTCAGCGACATCTTTAGCCGAGCTTCCAGCGACTGCGCCATATCCAACGCATGTATCGATTCCCGGCTGACTGCGATTCCACACAGTTACCAAATAACCAGCGTCAATCAAGTTTTTGCACATGGGTCTTCCCATTGTGCCCAGTCCTATAAGTCCCAAATTTTTCTTTGGCATAAATACCTCCTTTTTTAGATTTAAGCCAGTAAAATTACTAACCTGTCAGTTATCCGATGCTCGGACTAGACAGAAGCCTACAGTGGGTGATTAGAATCTAATCAGCTAGGGCATAATTTTATTAAGCTCGCTTTCTATTGCTTCCTTATTGGGGAAGGGACCGACTTTCATAGCTTGAATGATGCCATCTTTATCAATGAAGAAGGTGGTGGGAATGGCTCGAATGCTATACTTCTGAGCTATAACCTGCCTGGTATCAAGTAGCACTGGAACGGAAAGATTATGGTTCTGTAAGAACTCTTCTACCTGGGAGGAGGTTTCGCCTATGTTAATAGCCAATAGCACCAATCCCCTGGCTGACCATTCTTCGTACACCTGTTGTATATAGGGCATTTCAGAGACGCAGGGGCCGCACCAAGTGGCCCAGAAGTTGAGCATTACAGGTTTACCTCGGAGGTCACTGAGAGAAATGGGTTCTTCCTCAGGATTATAAAACTGAAAGTCTGGCGCTGGGTTACCTACTGTAGGGGTAGTAGAGTTTGAGGAGCATCCAGCCATCGTGAACCCCGCGGCCAAAACTGAGGCTAATGTTATTACCAGGATGGCTTTTAGTAGTTTATTCATGATTAACCTCAGAGCATAATTTTACCTCTGAATTATGGTTAAAACCAGACCAGCTTATTGGTCAGAATAAGTATGCCAGCAGTTATAAGTAATACTCCACTAAAGACATAGATTGCAGTGGAATAGCGGTGAATGCGTTTTAGCAATGGAGTAACAGAATCAAAGGCAGCTCCTATTACCAGGAAGGGGATTCCCAATCCCAGAGAATAAATAGCTAGAAGGCAAGCGCCATGCCATGCTGTTTCAGAGCTCCAAGCAAGGGTCAGAATAGCTCCCAGTATAGGTCCAACACATGGCGTCCATGCTAAAGAAAATATAGCTCCTATCAAGAAGGAGCGCAGGTAACTAATAGTAGTACCACGAGACAGAGACAAACGTTTTTCATAGTTTAACCACGGAATTTTTAGGCTAGCCAGCATAAACACACCGAAGGATATCAACAAAGCGCCGGCTATTTGACGAATTACTGCTAAGTGGGAACTGAGGGCAAATCCAGCCAATCCAGCCCCAACCCCCATGATAATAAAAACTGTAGTAAAGCCTGCTACGAAACTAAGAGAATGAAAGAATACAGAGATACGCCTTTTGTGAGCTCCAGACGCAAATATATCAGGGCCAGCTAAGCTAGCGAGATATACCGGCACTAAAGGCAGCACACAGGGTGACAGGAAAGACAATAGCCCAGCGCCAAGAGCAACAAGATAAGGAATTTGCAACATTTATTTTATTTATTAAGAGCAGAGTCAAGTGATTTCTTAAGCTCTGCCTCAGGTTTAGAGTCTATCACTTATTGTATAGCTTTGCCATCATTATTGAAGATAATAAGCGGGAATGCTTATAACACTATTAATTCTTCTGTCATGTTGTGCAAATGGGGCGGACTTTTAGTCATGCTTGTTTTTATGAGTTTTTGCTGCGGCTAACTGTCTCATCAGCCAATGCGGCGAAGAGGATTATCGCTACGAGGAAAAGCCCAGCGCTGAGAAAGAAGGGAAAGTCCAGCCCACGGATATCTTTAAGCCAGCCTAGAAGAATAGGACCTGCCACAAAGCCAATGTCACTTATAGTGCGGTATAATGCTATAGTATGCTCATAATCTTGTGGCGAGGCGATGTCAGCAACATAGGCACTAGTGATAGGACCGCTGAATCCCCTTCCTGCTCCTAGCACTATAGCGCTGAGCAGGACAAGATGATAGCTATAGCTCTGAGTGAACAGAATTAAGGCTAAGACAGTTATTATTCCCCCGGACACGATAATGATTTTTCTTCCTAGCTTATCTGAGAGCCTGCCGGCAGGAAAAACAAAGGCAAGCTGCATAACGGCTACCAAGGTAAGGGTCAAGCCTACCTGTCCCTCCCTTAGACTGAGTCTTTCATAGCCAAGAAGAGGAATTAGAGTTATCTGGTTGCCGCTCAGGGTAAGCAAAATAAGAAATCCTACGGCGCAGATAAGCACGAAGTTCAAATTCTTATATGAGAAAGCTGCTTTCCTGGCTAAATTAGGTTGTGGTGATGAGTTCCCTAAGATTTGAGACGTATCAACAAGTGGTATTTTTTTGGTTTCCGGCATGCGGAAGTAAAGCCACAAAGCGGCTAGCAAAGCAAGAAAGGAGAAGCAGAAGAAAGGAGCTCGGTAGCCTAGGTACTCTCCTACAAAACCTCCTAATGTTGGGCCCAAACTTGAGCCAATGAGCCAGGCTCCCCAGTCAAGACTTAAATATTGTCCGCGGTTGGACAGCGTACTGATTTCACACATGACAATTACGCAGGCTACATTATAAATGGCTGAGCCTAGTCCTTGAAGCAAGCGGAATGCTAGCAATTGCCAGTATTTGGTGGCCAAGCCGCAGCCGAGAGCGCCAATGGCCATCAGAGCTGGGCCAAGGATGAGGAGAGGCCTTCGCCCAAAATGGTGGGCTAGCTTGCCTGCAGGCAAATCCATGATAACGCGGGCTATGCCATAGACAGTTATAGCTAGTCCTACCATAGTTCCTATTTGTGTTGGGGCAGCCCCCAGCGCTGTAACAAATTTAGGCAAAATGGGGCTGACAAATCCAAACCCCATTGCCAGCAATAGCTCTCCAGCACAGAGGGTAAGGAGGGTTTTGTTATGCCACAGGCTATCTTTTTTCATAGGGTGTTACACCTTTAATATTTGGTGAAAGACATCGCTACCCTTTACTTTCTATTTTACTCTTATGCCTATTTGGAAATTGATATGGTATCAGATAGATACCTTTCGTTTGGGCTTAAAGGGTTCACCGGGGTTGAGGCAAACAGAATGCTTGGTTTACCTTGGAGATGTATCTCACTTCGTTAAAGACGCAAAATCCGTTTTCGGCTAAACAAAGCTATCCCTTCTGGGGTTGAAACTATGTATTCCTGTGCTTTACTGGCAATGTTCCTAAGGATATCTACTTAAGTATTCTAGACACTAGAGCATATTAAGTCTCTTCGCCAGTATTTGCTATACCCATCCACGAAGCTTAATCGCTTCAGCTACTTTGTTCACTGCAACCATATAGGCAGCCGTCCTATTATCAACGCCTTCCCCTTTTGCCATATCATATACATCGTAGAATGCTTTTGTCATCTTCTTATCCAACCTCTCATATACTTCTTCCTCTGTCCAATAGTACCCATAGTTATTCTGAACCCATTCGAAGTAAGAAACCGTTACTCCGCCAGCATTACAGAGGAAGTCTGGAATTTGGAAGATGCCTTTCTTAGACAGGATTTCATCGGCTTCCAGTGTTACAGGGCCATTAGCAGCCTCGGCAACTACCTTGGCGTTTATATTGTTTGCGTTTCTCCCTGTTATCTGATTTTCTACAGCCGCTGGTATTACGAAATCACACTTAAGATTTAGAAGTTCCTCCTTTGTTATCTGTCTTGTTCCCGGGAAACCAATAACTGAGCCAGTTTTGTCCTTGTGCTCCCTTATAGCCTCATAATCTAGGCCCTCTTTATTTGAGATACCACCTTTAGAATCACAAACTGCGATAACCTTACATCCTCTCTTTGTGAGCAGCCTGGCAAGGTTGTATCCAGCATTGCCATATCCTTGAATAACTACAGTAGCATCTTTAAGATCAAGGCCTGCAATCTTTGCAGCCTCTCTCATAGTGTAGACCACGCCCATGGCGGTGGCATCTCCTCTGCCCAGAGAGCCTCCCAAAGGAACGGGTTTCCCGGTAATTACACCTGGTACATTGTAGCCTGTTATCTTGCTGTATTCGTCCATCATCCAGGCCATGATCTGCGGGTTTGTGTAAACATCTGGCGCTGGTATATCCTTCTCTGGGCCAATAAACCTCCATATTTGGTCTATATATCCCCTGGATAACCTTTCGATTTCCCCCTGGGACATTTCTTTTGTATTACAAATAACCCCTCCTTTTGAGCCTCCGTATGGAATGTCGACCACGGCACATTTCCAGGTCATCCATGCTGCTAACGCACGGACAGTATCTATTGTCTCCTCTGGGTGAAATCTTATGCCCCCTTTCATTGGTCCCCTGGCATCATTATATTGAACTCTGAAACCTTTGAATATTTTTGTGCTGCCATCATCCATCTTCACGGGTATAGACACCCACAATTCGCGCATTGGCTCTCTGAGGAATGCGTGTATCTGTGGGTCTAAATTTAATTTCTCTGCAGCCTTATCTAATTGTGCTTGTGCTATTTTGAACGGGTTTAATTGTTCTGTCACTCTTTCACCTCCGTTTTATAAAATTCCCAAGATTATAGCTCCAGATCAAATGGAAAACAAGTTTTTTCCTTACGTCTTCACTGCTATGCCTCTTTCTTTCAGGTATCGCTTGGCTTGAGGTATTGAAATCTCCTTGAAATGGAAGATTGAAGCAGCCAAAACTGCCGATGCTTTACCAATTGTTACAGCTTCGTAAAGGTGCTCTAGCTTACCAGCGCCGCCCGAAGCAATGACTGGTATGCTGACTGCTTCAGCCACCGACCTGGTCATCTCCAGGTCGTATCCTTTCTTCGTCCCATCAGTATCCTTACTGGTGAGCAGAATCTCGCCTGCTCCTAACTCTTCCACTCTCTTTGCCCAATTGACAAGCTCCATGCCTGTGGGCTCCATTCCGCTTTTTACTACCACCTCTAATCTGGGCAATTTGCTCTCCGCCGGGTTCTTCCTTCCATCGATGGCAACCACTAATTTATCCTGGCCAAACTCCCTGGCTGTTTTTCTTATAAAGTCGGGGTTCCTAACCGCAGCGGTATTTATGGAAACTTTATCTACACCGAGGTCAAGCAATGCCTTTATATCCTCGGTGCTTGCTATTCCACCACCTACTATGAAGGGAATAATAACCTTTTCCGCTACCTTCTTGACCCATTCCAGCCTTGTCCCTCTGTTCTCTATGGTAGCGGTGATGTCAAGGAAGGCCAGCTCATCGGCGCCCTCTCGACAATAGGCTTCTGCTGCCTCCACAGGGTCTCGGGCGTCTCTGAGATTTTCAAACTTAATTCCCTTAACTACTCTCCCATTCTTCACATCAAGGCAAGGTATGATTCTTATTATCTCCTTCATTTTACCTCCTTAAGCACCAGCTAATTCCTCAATTATCTTCCTCCACCCTTCAGGACCGACCCCCGGTACTTTACGAATGGTAGTTAAATCTATTTCCTCCCACAGCTTATTCGGTTTTTGAACCAGCACTGGAATGTCCACTGCGGCTAACATAGGTAAGTCATTTTGGCTATCACCTATGCCAATAGTTTGCACCTCACCAAATTCTTGTCCAAACAAGCGGGTTAAAATCCGAGTAGCCTTGCCCTTATCATTTCCCTTCATGGCATCATAATATCTGCCTCCGTGGGTATAGCTAAGGCCGGCCTCCTTAATCTTATTTAAGGCTAAAATTTGCCTGGTTTTATCTCCTTCCAGCTTGAAGGTTTCATCATACTCCCTTTGTTTTGCTAAAGCAGCAAATTCCAGACTTAAGCCGCTGTCCTTAGCTATCTCCTCTACGTTCATGTCTCCAAAACCTTTAATAGTTATGCCTGTTTCCCTTTCAATTCTTTTTAGCACTTCTCTTATTTGCTCGTAAGGGGTGCCTAACTGGATTATGGTGTAACCTGGAGTAACTTTATGAAAATCAAATGGAAAGGAGAAATAATTTTCAGGGATAAAGATAGCTCCTCCATTCTCCACTATGAAAGGGTCTCTTATTTCCAATTCCCTTCGATATGCTTCTTGTTCTGCTCTTGTCTTGGCGGAGCAAAAGATAAGCGGTATTTCCTTTGTCTGAAGTAAATTCACGGCATTTAGGGATTGATTATAAGAGTAGGTGATGGGATCGAGTAAGGTTCCATCGAGATCAGTAAAAACTATCTTTTTCACTTGGGGTAACTTAACATATAGGTCATTCTGTGGTCAAAGGAAGGAATATGTTCGTTTACATATCAGTGACACTTAATCTACCTTCTTATCATTACAAAACACACGACTTCGTCATTGCGAGGCGCAGTCGAAGCGAACTCGTAGTGGCGGAGTTCATCTCCGCCTTGGTCGGGGACAAGCCCCGACCCTACGAGGCTCGTAGCTAACATAAAGAACTGCCTTAAACTGTCACCTATCTATCTGAACAAGATTAATAGGCCGAGATGAAAGACAAAAAGAATAGCTATTTGTCATTGACTAGGTGATTTTGTTATTATGCTTTTGCTCCAAAGGAGGTGGAAAATGTTTATAGAGAGCCCGAGATATACGGAGCGTTTTGGCTCAGTTAGATTAAGCCATGTGCAGAGGGTGATAGCTTTAGACTCAGGGTTGAAAAGCGAGTTACCTCCTTATGGTGCTATGGGGGTAATAAAGATAGAGGAGGAAACAATCAAGCACTTTGAGGATAGGATGGCGGTTGTCATTCCGGTTAAAGATGAGAAGCTCAAGCTTTTTGAGGGGGTAGTTAGCGGGGTACCACATGATTGTCTGGTTATAGTAATTTCGAATAGCCAAAGGGGGAAAGTTGATAGATTCAGAATGGAAGGAGATGCTCTGAGTCAGCTTTGCCGTTTTACTATTCGTAAGGCTTTGATTGCTCACCAAAAAGACCCTGCTATTGCTGAAGCTGCTGCTGAAGCTGGATGTGATGAGCTTTTGGGTGAAGATGGGTTGATACGTGATGGTAAGAGTGAGGCCATGGTAGTGGGATTGCTTATGGCCAAGGCGGCAGGGAAGGAATATGTGGGCTTCGTTGATGCTGATAACTATTTTCCTGGTGCGGTGCTGGAGTATGTGAGGAACTATGCTGCTGGCTTTAGTCTGGCTCAATCCCCTTACAGCATGGTGAGAATATTATGGCATTACAAGCCTAAAATCTCAGGTGGGTTGTACTTTAGGAGGTGGGGAAGAGTGTCAGAGACTACTAATAAATACTTAAATGACCTGATCTCCTCTAAAACAGGGTTTGAAACTGAGGTGGTAAGAACAGGTAATGCCGGGGAGCATGCCATGAGTATGAAACTAGCCGAGATTTTGCCTTATGCTTCAGGATATGCTGTGGAGCCTCAGGAATTAGTGTCCATCTTCGAAAATTTTGGTGGTATCTTACCCACAAAAAATCTTAAGGTGATGGAGCAGGGAATAGATGTATTCCAAATTGAGACCCGAAATCCTCATCTACATGAGGAGAAAGGAGAGGAGCATCTTAGCAATATGTTACTGTTAGCATTAAGCACCATTTACCATTCACCTCTTTGTGGAGAGGAATCAAAGCAGGCGATTTTAGCAGAGTTAATTAAGCAGGAAGTCCTCAAAGAGGGCGAAGAACCTCCTCCTGTTCGCCTCGTTAGTCCGCTAAAGAAAGTGAGTACAGATAAATTCATAAGCCACATACGAGAGGATTTCGATAAATATAACGTGTTAGGCTAAACCCTGAGAAGGAAACCTCTTCCTTCCCTTTCAGGCTTGTTAAGCAAACATTTTTCGCCTCCTAGTACATCAAAGAAGAGTGTTTATTAATAGTAAATTGTCACTCTGAGCAAACGAAGAGTCTATAAGAGATTCCTCGCCCATAGGGCTCAGAATGACAAAAAGAGAAGTTGCGAAACAAGCGCACGTCAAAGGGGAATTGACTGCCCCCTTCAAGCTGGGCTTGATACAGAGCTCTAAATCTCGACTTTGCAGCTGGCTTGGATGTTCCCAAGGTTTATGGTAAGGTAAATGAGTGTTTCGTAAAGGTGGCTATGTAAAAATGAAGCCGGTATGGGATAGGGAAAGTTTGTGCCAATTTGCCAAAGCAAAATTATCTGATTATCTTTTTATAATCGTCTCCAATCGCGAGCCATATATTCATAGCTATCAAGGTAACGAAATTAAATGTGAGGCTGCAGTTGGAGGTGTGACTACAGCCTTAGAGCCAGTGCTCTCCGCTATAGGTGGTATATGGGTAGCTCACGGGAGTGGTGATGCTGATAAGGTTACGGTAGATTCCCAAAATAAATTGATGGTACCCCCGGAGGAGTCACGTTATACTTTAAAACGAGTTTGGTTAAGCGATAGGGAAGTAAATGATTACTATTATGGTTTTTCCAACCAAGCTCTTTGGCCTCTATGTCATGCTGTTGATATTAAGCCTCTATTTGATGGAACTCAATGGGATACTTATAGAAAGGTAAATGAAATCTTCGCTCAAAGTGTGTTAGAGGAGATAAAACATAGAAAAGCGTTGGTCTTCGTTCAGGATTACCATCTTGCCTTGCTGCCACGCTTAATAAAGAGAGCCAGTCCAGAAACTGCTATAGTGCAATTTTGGCACATTCCCTGGCCCCGGCAAAAAGCCTTTCAAATCTGTCCCTGGCGAGAGGAAATATTGAATGGTCTCTTAGGAAACGACCTTTTAGGCTTCCATACAGTACGCCACTGTCGTAACTTTCTTACCACAGTAAATAGAACTATTGCTGAATCTAAAGTTAACTACGAGAAAGCTGAGGTCACTGTAGCGGGAAAGAAAACGGAAATACGCCCTTTTCCTATAAGCATAGACTTTGAGCAGCTTTCCAAAGAAGCTCAAAGTGTTGAGGTAAAGGAAGAAATAGAGAGATTGAGAAAGGAGCTAAACCTGAGTGATAAATTTGTTGGGGTTAGCATCGACCGTTTGGATTATATTAAAGGGATTCCCCGAAGGCTGATGGCTATAGACCGCTTTTTCGAGAAATGTCCAGAATATAGAGATAAGGTGGTCTTTATACAAGTGACAGTGCCCAGCCGCACAGAGATTCCAAGCTATAGAAAGTTAAGAGAAAACATAGATGCGTTGGCGGAAAGAATAAACTTAAAACACGGCTTTGGGGATTGGAAGCCCATAATCACCATGGTTGGTCCTGTGCCCACAACTACATTGGCAGCCCTGAGAAGCGTAGCAAACCTGTGCATAGTAAGTTCTTTGCACGATGGCATGAATTTGGTGGCTAAGGAATTTGTCGCTAGCCGGTACGATAGTGATGGTGTGTTGCTATTGAGCCGTTTTGCTGGAGCTGCTAAGGAACTTGACGATGCCCTACTGGTAAATCCTTATGCTATTGACCATCTCGCTGCCTCGATTAAAGAGGCTTTGGAGATGCCCAGAATAGAGAGATATAGGCGGATGCGAAGAAAAAGAAGCATAGTTAGGGAAAATAACATCTATAAGTGGGCTGCAGATATAATTCTAGAGTTGGTGAAATTGATGTGAAAGAGCTTCTATCTTGTTGGGATGTCATTGCTGCCAGGATTAAAGAGGCAGAACATATACTGCTGCTAATTGATTATGATGGTACACTAACTCCTATTGTGGAAAGGCCTGAGCTAGCCAATTTACCACCACAGGCGAAAGAGTGCTTGCAAGAACTGGCTGAGAGTCCTCGCTTAACCTTAGGAATTATAAGTGGCAGAAGTGTGGAAAATTTACGAGGAAAAGTGGGCATCAAGGGCATTATTTATGTGGGGAACCATGGTTTGGAGATAGAAGGACCGGGCATTACTTATGTTAATCCTGTGGCCAGGAAAACTAAGCCTTTCTTGCATTCCTTATGTCGGGATATCGGTAAAGAGCTGACTGGTATTAAAGGAGCTATAATAGAAGATAAAGGTTTAACCCTAAGCTTGCATTACCGACTTGTAGATGAGTCGCGAGTGGAGGAGCTAAATAGAATCTTCTTTGAGATTACTAAACCTCTCACTGCCTCGGGCAGAATAAAAGTCAGCAAAGGGAAAAAAGTATACGAAGTAAGGCCAGCGGTGGATTGGAATAAAGGTAAAGCCATAGCCTTTATAGCTCAAAATTTTAACTGGGAAGGTGAGACGCTAATGATATTTCTTGGCGATGATATAACGGATTACGACGGCTTTCGCATGGTTGATGACAGTGGCGGGATTTCCATTTACGTAGGCGAGGGGGATACCGAGACTGTAGCTCAATACCTCTTGCATTCGACGAAGGAAACATATCAGTTTCTTAATATGTTGAGGAAAGCACTTAAACCGAAGGGTAATTAGAAAGGATAGTTAGTATGAAAAGCGAAACAAAAAAGCTATTTGAGGGAGAGGTTAGGTGGGAATTACCTTTACAGGATGGCACTGTATACAGCCGAAGAAAAGGATTTCAGCCATTTTCGGCATCTTCCATCGAGGATTATGTTCCTATAGTGGGTGAGGAGAAAATAAAGGAGCTACAGAAGCTTGCAGCAAAACTTAAAGGGGTAAAAATACTGGAGGTTAACTCGGCAGCAGTAGGTGGCGGAGTAGCCGAGATGCTTTATTCCCAGGTGCCATTCTTGAATCAGTTGGGATTAGAGGATGAGTGGAAAGTCATGTCGGGCACAGAGTCCTTTTACCAGGTGACGAAAAACATCCATAATCTTTTACAGGGCAAGAAGGGTATCCTCACTCCTGAAATGATAAGAATATACTACTCTGGTTTGAGGGGAAATGCTGATATCTATGCTGAGGATTATAAAAGCTGCAGACCAGACATAACAATTGTACATGATCCGCAGCCACTTGGTTTAGCTCGCTATTTAAGGAAAGAAAGTGGAAAATGGCTGTGGAGGTGTCATATTGATGTAGAGGAAGATACCTTGGAAACCAATCCTATGTTATGGCAATTCATTACATTTTGGGCAGATTTTTATGATGCCGCCGTCTTCTCTGGTGCTCATTACGTAGTAGGTCGTTGGCCTTTACAGAAATATATAATTCCACCTTTCATTGACCCGCTTTCCCCGAAGAATAAAGAACTAAATGCCAGTGGGATTGCTAAAGTATCGGAGAAATATGGAATAGACTCAGGTATTCCTTTATTGGTTCAGATAGGCAGGTTTGACCCCTGGAAGGGCATTGAGACCAGTATCAATGCATATAGAATAGTCAAAAGAGAGGTGAATTGCCAGCTGGTAATAGCCGGTGGTATGGCTTTGGACGATCCTGAAGGAGAGATAATCTTTAACCAAATTTGCGAGGAGGCAAAAGGAGACCCCG
>DAOUTC010000111.1 GCA_030626915.1 Dehalococcoidia bacterium | reverse complement strand
TCGGCTCGCAATGACAAGGAAAGGCGACTCTCCGCGATGATGGCGGCTTCCAGCCCAGGTTTTGCATTTTAGTTATGTCAAACCTAGCATCCAAAGCTATCTATCGAAGAAGTTCCTTAATTCTCTCCGCAAATCCCTTGACTATGTCTAACTTCTTGGAGACATCGAAAACATCCCCCTTCGTTAATTCATAGTATTCGTGAGACAGAAGGTTCCTGTAAAACACTAAATTAGATAATCCTTCGCCAAGATTTGTATCAATAAGCTTGTTCTTAACTAATAGCCTAAAAATTTCTTTGTAAGTGGATGGCATACCAAGATTGTTTCCCATCACTACTTCTTCTCCTAAGTCTATGGTTCTATTGAGAATAGAGGAAGTCATACATTTTCACTTACCCTGAATACGTGAGCGCAATATGTTTTTATCATTGGTTGAATATTCAAATAGGCTTTAAGAGTGTCTACTTTGAGCCTTTGCAATAATAGCTCGTCTTTGGCATACAAGGGTTTTCCCTCTCGGAAAACCCTAAATCTTATTGTAGGAGGGAGAGCCCAAAATAGGGAAATATCTATGTGCCTTGAGGAGTTACTCATTATTTCCTCTTTTACTCTTTGGGGAATATTTTTTCTCGTAATTACGCAGATATCTATATCAGAAGTCAGCCTGGCATTACCTTTAGCGTAAGAACCAAATAAGTAAATTGCCTGAACCTCTTCCTTTTTTAGTTCGTCTATTACCGGTTTTATTCTCTCAAGGTTTTCTTCTTCGCTGTTTGTTATTCTTGCTTTCATATTATTGCTTGCCTCACTGCCCCACCTGAATTATATTTGGCTTTCCAGCTCAGGGTTTCTTCATCTTGGCTGTATTATACCTTAACCAAGGAGTATCTGCTATATAGGAAACTTGGTTACCAAAACATCTACCTCGGAAAGTTCAGATGGCACTTTCGAAGATATAAATGCCACGACTACATCTTTCTCGCCTTCATAAATAACCAAGGCTCGTCTAAGCTTTGCAGAGGTTAAATCGGTTAACGGAAATAGCACGAGCACTATCCTGGTACGAAAATCGATTCTTATTGCTTGGTTGCGACCCTTAGGCCAAAGACTAATGAGGGGTTCAGTGTTTCTTTGTCCTTTTTCTCTCCATCTCGCTGGCAATTTCATCCATGCCCTGATGCAACCATTGAACGCGCTCCTTCGTGTAGTTCCCCTTTCCCAAATCAAAACTCTGAATAAATCTCACCATTCCTATCGGCCCCAGAGACTTTGCAAGGGCGTCTATTCCCTCCTTTCTTATTTTGTCAAGAGTTTTGAGTTCTTTCACTTTCTATCACCTCCATTAACCACCTTACAGGATTTTCTACTTTAATTCCTATGAGTCTCTCGTTGGTCTTAACCTTTTTCACTATCTCTTCATCAGTTGTCAGCATAACATCTGCAGTTCTTTCTGCACATGCTATATGTAAAGCATATCTGGAATTCTGGAGAGCTCGTAATCTATGACTTCACTCCCCACAAGTATCCAATCACTCAAACATCTGTTTAGTATCATCAATACTGCTTCCGATTCCATTCTGATTCTATCCTGAGTTTGATCGTCAAAGGGTCTGTTAAGGCAACAAACATCCAGGTAAACTTTTATGTTTCTCATAAATTATAAACTATCCGGCTTTGATCGGATTTTTTCAATCTCATACAGCTATTTTTACTCGGCTCTCAGTCGGGATTTCGCGTCCTAACTGATGCAGTGCCTCTATATGACCCCGGATTGCTTCCCGCACATTAGCTAAGGCCTCCTCCGGGGTTGTACCCTGGCTAGTGCATCCGGGTAAGGCAGGCACTAAGGCAGCATACTCGCCAATTCCTTCATCATACTCTAAAATGACCGTATATTCATATTCTCTTGCCATTTTTCACCTCCTCTTGTGAATTAGCTTGAGAGCCTTTTCGCACTGCTCCCATGATGTTCTGGGAAGTTTTTGGCCCACTCAATATCTCCCAATTTTAGCGAATTATTTTCTTCTTTATCAAATAAAAAAGATTGGTAAAGCCGACTTTCCAGCCGCCTAAGAGCGATATTTCTTCAAACTCTCATTAACTTAAGTTCCTTAACAGGCACATTGACCATCCTCTTGACTTCACCCGATTTTATTGCCTCATCAATTGCCTCTGATACCTCAGCAGTGAAGTATTTCTCTCCACACTGCTGACAGATGCCCACTGGCACTTCTTCCAGGATGTATAATTGCCCCTCCCATCGAAATTCCAACTCAATACTCTTCTCTACCACCTCACCACCACAGAAGTAACAATCGCCATAATCATGCTTCATTTCTATCACCTCGCTTTGCTCTTGTTCTTGGGCCTATCCACTTGGGAGGCTTCGGTGTATAAACGGTGATCACCAAAAGCCACTCGTTCCTTGCCCGCCCACAAACGATATGGATTGGCTTTTCTCCTGAGTATCCTAATACTAAACAACTTGCACCTCTTGGATCGTGCGGGTAATCTTCCAAAGTCTCACAGCTCATCAGAGCTTCCCTAATTTGCTTTAGCTCAACGGCTTCCTCCTGACGTTCTTACAGATTCCCAAAACCGTCTTTCCAAGTTTTTAATTTAACTTTACCTACTCGGGGCCTATACTGGATAGGCATCTCCTTCCAGCGGCACCTGGCAAAATGGCAAGCTTCTATCTTAAGCTCTTCAGAAAGGGACATCTTGTCTGATTTTAACACCAAGCTATCCAAAATGTCTTTCCTGAATACCCACATACCCGATTGTGAATCTTTGAGATTAAGTCGGAACAAAAGCCGGGTAGCCAGATTTAACACACCGTTCCCAATTCGGTTGCGAAGGGACATGGCATTTTTTTCCATATAAGCGAAGCAGTTGGTAGTAATGAAGTCCAGGTTTTCCTCCTGGAGCACTTTTACAAATTTTGGAATATCCTCCACAGGGTAAGTCAGGTCAGCATCAGCGGTGGCAATTATATCTCCGCTAGCTTTAGCAAAGCCTGTCTTATAAGCCCGGCCATAACCCCGTCTGGGCTCAACAATCACCTCGGTTCCAGCTTTGGTCACCAGCTCTCTAGTCCTATCCTGCGAGTTGCCGTCTACTACCAAAATTTGGACATCAAATCCCATCCTTTCGAGTTCACTCTTGGGAATAGCCCGAATTACACCCTCTATACCCTCTTCTTCGTTTAAGGCTGGGATTATGATACTGATTTTGTTCATGAAACTACTTCTTTAAGATATCTGTAATAGCTTCTCTCACAGCTTCATCCGAACTATATCTGGTTGCCATACCCCTCTTCACTCGAAGCTCTGGCTCGCCACGAGATTGCCACGCCTTCGGCTCGCAATGACAAAGGAAGGGTGGCTCGCAAGGATAGGGAAGGACGGCCCGCAAAGACGAATGGTTCGGTTCATTGAGTTGGTTAAGTGCTTAGTGAACAGTAACCTTAACTTGATAGCCCAGCCGGGAGAGATAGTTGTAGCAATCATCCCAAGAGAGCCCAAACTCCTTGACATCAGCAAGCCCTAAATGGCCTAAAATATCTCTTATTAATCCAAAATCCTTTTCATCATATTCGGCTTCACAAATCATGCCCTCCGCCCAATCAACGATCTGTTCAAGGCTGATAGAGCGATTGAGATAAGCTAATATTTTGTTTGCTACGTCCTCTTTGCTAACTTTCATGCCCACCCCCCTTTAATCGCCGATGCCCTAAATCTACTGGAAACTTCTCGTGAATTTCGACCAAAGTGCCTTCGCTATCGTAAATTTCCTGACGAAATCTAACTGTTTCTTCCTTCTCATCGACTTCTTTGATATAGCGAGCCTTAAATCCAAATTTACCTACAACTTCATGCCAATATTTTCTGCCACTGGATGGCAGATCCTCCCATTGAGCGAACTTCTTTTCATTTCTGAGTTTTTTTGCTTTAAATTCCTCACCCCTTATATCAAGACAATAAACCCATGTGAAACGGCCAAAGAGAGCTT
>DAOUTC010000045.1 GCA_030626915.1 Dehalococcoidia bacterium | reverse complement strand
CTTGACTTTGAGCATGGCATCCTCTCACTCAATCCCTTCAGATAAATCAAAATTCAAAGATAGAAAGTCAAAAATACAGTTTAAAATGCCAAAAAACTTCATTCCCCTCAATTTCTAGACTCTAAGCTCCCCATCGTCATTCCGAGGGGTAAAGCCCCAAAGCAATCTCTGAACAGGCTTGGAACAGGCTATGCAATCTTGACGGGTTAGATCCTTCGCTACGCTCAGGATGACATTGGAGATGGGATTGCCACGCCTTCGGCTCGCAATGAGCAGATGGAAAGACCTGGCAGTGACAGTGCTGAAGCTATCGTAGGTGAGGGGTTAGCCAGTGAGGAAGAAAATCTTGTTCAGTTTAACGAAGGCGTTACACCGTATTCAGGTCTTCTCTGGTGAAGCCAAGGTCACGCAGGATAGCTGCCAATGTGCCCTTGGGAATGTCTTTGCCTCCATGACGCGGGAGCGTAGTAAAGGATTTATTCTTAGGGTTCCACCAGATTTCGTGAGAACCTGGAGCTTGGCGAACAAACTCACAGCCCAGCCTGCGGAGTTTCTTGGTCAATACACGATAGGTCATACTGGGATAAGGAGGTCGGCGTGAAAAGGTGGTTCGACTGCTTGCAGGGTCTGAGGAAGCGGGACACCTTTCTCTTGCATGGCTTCAATCAACGCTTGAGCCACCCCGGGAGCCAGACTAACTACCTCCTCCACAGTATCTGCCTGAACCAGAAAGCCCGGGAGGGCTGCACTCCTAGCCAGATAGCCACCTTCTTCCAGAGCTTGAATTTCAATAGGCAAAATGTACTTTCCCATAACATCAACAGTATAACAAAGGATAGCTGCAAACTCAAAAGCGAAGCAAGGATATTGTTTAGGGTTTATCATATTTTGCTTTTTGCTCTGTATCTTTGCATTTTGCTTTTTGCCCTTTGCTCTTTGTTACTCCCTGCCCTTCGCCAGGCGGTATCCTTTGCCGTGCTCGGTGAGTATGAGCCTGGGGTTAGCAGGGTCTTCCTCAAGCTTCTCCCGTAGATGCCTCATATGGACCTTGAGGCTCTCGGCAGCTCCAGGGTAATCCTCACCCCATATCTTATAGACAAGTGTAGAGGAGGATACAAATTGGTCGGCGCTTCTAGCCAGGTGGTACAGAAGCTGATATTCAATAGGGGTCAGCTTTACTTCCTTATCGTGAAGGGACACTTTCCTCTGGGCGAAGTCAATACGCAAGCCTCCACTGCTGAATGGCTCAGCCCCTTCAGCAACCACAACACCATGGCGACGCAGGACTGCCTTGACCCGAGCCAGGAGCTCAAGATGGCTAAAAGGTTTGACGATATAATCATCAGCCCCCAGCTCCAGTCCCCTCACCGTATCGGTTTCCTCCCCCCTTACGGTGGCGACGAGCACCGGGACATCGGAGAAGCGGCGTATTTCGGAGAGCACCTGGAAACCACTGATGTCAGGCAAATTTATATCCAGGAGAACAACGTCAGGAGACTCAGTTTCCACCATCGCTATGCCCTCCTTCCCCGAGGGGGTGGAGGCTACTTCCATTTCAGGCCACCTCAACTGGAAAATCAGCGAGATAGCTTCCAGGATATTGGCATCGTCTTCGATGACTAGAGCTTTCATCCTCGCATTGAAAAAATCAAAAATAAAAAGTCAAAATTACCACTCAATTCAAGATTTAAAGAGCAAAAATCAAAGTTTTCTCCTCCTTGGCATTTTTGCTTTTTTACCTTTGCGCTTTCTTAAGGGTCAGAATACTGGAGGCAAGGATATTAGACAATTGTTTCGTATCCTCCAACAATGGATCTATCAACCCTTTATCTTTCCTTCCTGAATCACGCAAAAGTCCCAACCAAAATTTAGTTTCATTGGCAGACTTTAAAGCATAGTTTAGGAAATTAGTGAAATCCTTTCTGGAGCTTGCTGCTTGAGCCCCTACGATGTTTGCTCCAATACTTGTAGCGCTCCTCAGTAACTGATCAGCAATAATCTTAGAAGCGAAGTCAGAAGACAATAACTCTGTCAATTTGATTATCTTGAGAGCAAAGAGGTAACTGCATTCTTTAATGTCTATCTTTTGCTCCTTGCCTTTTGCTTTGTCATTTTGCATTTTTACTTTTGATATTTGGCTTTCCTTCAGGATTTCGTGCTTAGAATTTATCATATTTTGCATTTTGATTCTTGCTCTTTACTTTTTTAATTACTGGCTACTGACTCCTGACTACTTATGGGCAGTGAGAAGCTAAAAGTGCTGCCCTTTCCCTCTTCGCTTTCTACCCATATCTTTCCTCTATGTAGCTCCACCAACCGTTTGCACAGGGTTAAGCCCAAACCCAAGCCGCGGCGTTCGCCTTTACCCAACTTGGCTCGATAATAGGGCTCAAAGAGCCTCTTTTGCTTCTCCTCAGGGATGCCTATGCCATTATCCTGAATTTGTATCACCAAATCGCTGCCCCTTTTTCGGGCTCTCAGGACAATGCTGCCACCCTTTGGGGTGAACTTAGTAGCATTACTTAATAGATTAGTCAGCACCTGCTCCAGACGCTCTCCATCCGCCTTTATCCAGGGCAGAGAAGAGGGGAAATCCGGGGTAAAGGACTGCCCTTTACTCTGGATTACCGGGGAGAATCGGGAGGCAACATTTTGGAGCAAGGGCAGCGGGTCAAGAGACTCAAGAGTGAGAGTGAGAGTGCCCACCTCCCCTTTAGCCATATCAAACAGTTCCTCCAGCTTGGCTTCCAGGCTGTGGCAGCCATGGAGGATATTTTGGGCTAATTTAAGCACCGAGGAGGGATACTCCTTCTGGACTTGCTCAGCGAGGAGCCCTCCTGAAGCTAGCATAGAGGTGAGGGGTGTCTGAAGCTCATGAGTAAGAGAAGTAATAAATTGTGACCTTATTTCAGCCTGCTCTTCTAGCTCAAGCCGCTGCTTCCTCTCCAGTTGGTAAAGACGGGCATTATCAACAGCACTCGATATTTGAGTCGAAACTTGTTCCAGCAAAGCCAGCTCCCTTTGACCATAAGCATTAGGGCGGCGGCTGGCAATAATCAGGCAAGCAAAAACCTCGCCCTTGGTCATTAAGGGGAGGTAAACAAGCGACCTTACCCCTTGTTTAAGATGCTGTTCGCCAGTCCAGAATTTTCTCTCCTGAGCCAGGTCTGACTCCACCAGAGCTTGCTTATGTTGAGCTACCCACTCAGTGCCTGTGCCACTCAGGGATAAAAGCCCCCCCTTCTCCCAGGCCGTGCCTATCCTGGTGGAAAGGGCTACCAACCTCAGTTTATCCCCCTCAATGAAAGCAATAGTGGCCCAGTCAACATCCATGAGCCTCCTTAACTCATCAGCAAAGCCCTCATATACCTCCTGGATGTCCAGGCTGGAGCAGGTAATCCGGCCCAATTTGTTAAGCAGCACTAATCGCTCCCTGGCTTGTTTATAAAGCCCGGCTCTCCCCAGGGCAGCACCTAGCTGGCGCCCCACAATGTTTAACAAGCTGATATCCTGAGAGCGAAATTCAGATTTGGCAGAGGAGGCAATGCCCAGAACTCCGACTACTTTCTTTCCCGAGCATATAGGGATGGCACAAAAGGAATGCAATCCAGCTTTAACAAGAGTTTTCAGCGTATATTTGGGGTCGGCGGCTATATCCGCTGTAGTTATAGCTTCGCCATGGAGGGCAACCAGTCCGGTAAGGCTATGTCCCAGCTCGAGCTGGGACATCTCTTGAGCCATTTCCGGGGTGAAACCTTGCTGGGCGGCTAAGGTTAACTTGCCGCCAGCCTCATCGACTAATTGTATCCAGCAACAGCTTACAGGGAGAGCCTGAAAGAGCTTGGCTACGCTGAATTTGAGGATTTGCCCCAGACTCTCTGATTGGGAGATGACCTCAGTTATAGCCTCTATTGCCGAGAAAGCCTCGCTGTCTTCAGTCATAGTACTATAGTCATAATATAGCGAAAATTGTTCATTTTGTCACCTACCCTTTTCCTCACACGGTAGACAGCCTGCTGGAGCAATATGGGCATGAAGTGGTCAAAAATGGATTTTTACCAAGCTCTGTTATATACTTTGGTTGGTGCTCTTTAAAATTGGTTGAGGGCAGTTTCATTAACAAATGAAGGAGGTATGGGAATGAGATCCAGCCTTATTGGGAAGATTGAAAAAGCTAAAAGATATGCTCAGGAACCAGACCGTGTCACCCTATCAGGTTTCACGGCTGAATTCCGTGGAGATAATAATAATTACAAGTTAAGCTACGCTGACGGGAAGTGGCAGTGTTCCTGCCACTTTTTCTCTCAATGGGGAACATGCAGCCATACTATGGCGCTACAGCAAATATTAGCCAAGATGCTGCCCACGGAGGCCCTCAGTTCTCCCTATAGTGACTTAACCTCAGAAATTTGAAATTCAGCCGCATAATCTAAAGCCTCCGCTACTACAAAGAGGGAGCCTGTGACACAAATGAGGTCTCTTTCTTTAGCCATGGATAAGGTTTGGGAAAGAGCTTGAGCTACAGCATCAGTAACTCTTGGTTTAATGCCCCATCTGGCAAACTCAGCGGCTAAAGCTAAAGGAGAGGCAGCACGAGGATGCGTGGAGCGTGTGACAGTAACCTGAGCTGAGAGAGAAACTAATTCTTTCACTATTCCCGATATATCTTTATCACAAGATATCCCAATAATGAGGAAAAACCTGTCATAATTGAAATACGCTTTAATATTCTCCACCAACCTCTTAGCGGAGGCCACACTGTGAGCACCATCAACCAGCACTATAGGTTTATGCCTTAAAATCTGGAACCTACCGGGCCATTCAACACGGGCAAGCCCTTGGGCAATATTATCAGCGGTAATGCTAAAGCCTAAGGAGGCTAAAAGCTCCAAAGCAGCTACAGCAGTGGCAGCATTCTCAATTTGGTAATCACCCAAGAGTGGAATAGTAAGATAGTGAGTGCCCATCTTGCCCTGGACTACAAACGATTGCTGATGGAAGTCACCAGCTAACCTACGCCAGGTGATATCTTTGCCTACTTGAACTAAACTCGCCTCTCGCTGGCGGCAAACATCATTGATTACCGCAGCTACCTCTTCTGGCTGAGGAGAGAGCACCACAAAACTGCCAGGTTTAATAATGCCTGCTTTCTCATAAGCTATCTTTTCCAGGCTATCACCCAAAACTTGAGTATGCTCCAGGCTAATAGGAGTGATGACACAGACTTCGGGTTTAGCCACATTGGTAGCATCCAGCCTGCCACCCAAGCCCACCTCCAGAACCTGAAAATCTGCTTTTTCCTGCCTGAAGTAGACAAAGGCAACTGCAGTCAGCGCTTCAAAGAAAGTCAAAGGTTGCTTCGCTTCCCCTTCACTGCGTTCAGGGCTTTGGCTCACCGCAATGGCATTTATGGCTTCAAAATAAGGCTTGAGCTCCACCACTAAAGCAGCAAACTCAGATGGGGAAATCAAATTGCCATCCAGCCTAATACGCTCCCTTAAATTATGAAGATGAGGAGAAGTGTATAATCCCGTCCTGTAGCCTGAGAGGCTTAAAACCTGGGCAATCATGGCCGCTGTGCTCCCCTTACCCTTGGTACCGGCTACATGAACTGTCTTAGCAGCTAAATGAGGCTCACCCAATTGGTGCAAAAGCTCTTCTACATGTCTCAAGCCATAGTCACGTGTGGCGTAGGGAATCCCGGGGAACCTCTCATAATCAATAAAACTATGAAGATATTCTTCTGCCTGGCTATAATTCATTTAGGTGAGCTTTAACTTATAGGCATCCTTTGATATTATCTAGCTAATGAACTTTATTGACAAACTGCTTAATATTAGCCGAAAAAACAAAACCTTGCTTTGCATTGGGCTGGACCCCAATCCAGACCTTATGCCCAAGGTAGACACTCTAAAGTTTAACACAGCTATCATTGATGCCACCAGCGACCTGGTATGTGCCTATAAACCTAATCTGGCTTTTTATGAAGCACTGGGAATCGAAGGACTTACCATCTTACAGAAGACCATTGAACATATACCGGCTAATATTCCCATAATTGGTGATGCCAAGCGTGGCGACATAGGTAATACTGCTAAAGCCTATGCCAGGGCTCTTTTCTCCGTTTTTGGTTTTGATGCTGCCACAGTCAACCCCTACCTTGGCTTCGACTCCATAGAGCCTTTCATTAGCTACCAGGATAAAGGAATATTTATCTTATGCCGCACATCAAACCCTAGTGCCAGGGATTTCCAGAACCTCCGTTGCCCTACTGGTTTGCCGCTCTACGAAATGGTGGCACATAAAGCCAAAGAATGGAATGCGCACGGCAATATTGGCTTGGTGGTTGGAGCCACTTATCCTGAGGAATTAAAAAAAATTCGCTCACTTTGTCCCCAGATGTGCTTGCTCATCCCAGGCATTGGCACTCAAGGTGGAGATTTAGCTCTAGCGGTTAGCTATGGAATTGACGCTCAGGGGGAAAAAGCAATCATCAATGTATCCAGGCGAATTCTTTATGCTTCACGGGAAGAGGATTTTGCTCAAGCGGCTAGGAATACTGCTGAGGGGATACGCAAGCAAATCAACTCAGTTTTAGCTTCCTGCCTGAAAGCAAATTAATTATGGATATAAAGCTGGGCGATATAGTTCACCTGCGCAAACCACATCCCTGCGGCAGCTATGAATGGGAAGTGGTAAGAGTGGGTGCCGACATTGGCCTCAAATGCCTTAAGTGCCAACGAAGGGTGCTCTTAGAAAGAGGCACTTTCAAGAGAAAGTCAAAAGCAATCGTCTCCAAAGCTGAAAACCTCTGAAATTATGGCTCGCTGCATTTTCCACATTGATTTGGATGCTTTCTTTGCTTCTGTGGAACAAGCACTTAACCCTGAGCTAAGCGGAAAACCAGTAATTGTCGGTGGGGACCCTGAGCGGCGTGGTGTAGTAGCTTCTGCTTCTTACGAAGCACGACCCTTTGGCATCCATGCTGGCATGCCTTTATCCAAAGCTCGTCGCCTCTGCCCTCAAGCTATTTTTATACAGGCCGGTTTCTCCCGGTATAGAGAGCCATCACACAAGTTTATGGAGATCCTGAGTGATTTCTCCCCTTGCATCGAGCCTCTAGGGCTTGATGAGGCATACCTTGATGTTACTGGATATCAAGAACCCTATGGTTCTCCTCAGGAACTAGCTCTTGCCATAAAGGAACGAATATACAAAGAACTCAAGCTTACCGCCTCAATAGGCATTGCTACATGCAAAGTGGTAGCCAAAATTGCCTCTGATTTATGTAAGCCTGATGGATTATTGGAAATAACCCCGGGAGAAGAGTGTCATTTCCTAAACCCTCTTCCTGTAGCTAAATTACCAGGTGTGGGCAAAAAAACAGAACAGGTATTAAAAGAAATGGCTATAGCCACCATAGGTGAATTGGCATCGCTTCCTTTAGACATAGTTAAAAAACGCTTTGGGAAATTCGGTATGGTAATTCATGGTTATGCCAACGGGATAGATGACCGAAAGGTAGAGGCGCCTGGTGAATCTAAGTCCATTAATAAACAAAACACTTTTGCTCAAGATACTTTAGAGCAGCATTTTCTCGAGGCTAGCCTACACTACTTATGTGAGCAGGTCAGTGCGGAGCTACGTTATCGAGATAAACAGGCAAGAAGTGTAACTTTAAAGTTAAGATATGCTGACTTCAAGACAATCACCCGCCAAGTTACCTTAAAAGAAGCCAGCAATGTTAGTCAGGTTATCTTCGCCGCAGCTCTACAATTACTGAGCAAAGTTTTAGCACAAAAGGAGAAACCAATCCGGCTTATAGGCATCAAGGTATCAAACCTATCCGGCAAGGAAAAACAACTCCATATGTTTAATACAGAAACAGAGAAATTGGGGCATCTAGATAGAGCTATCGACGAGATCCGAAAAAGATATGGCTCAACAGCCATAAAGAAAGGCAAGGATATTCTTAGTTTAAGCTAGGCTTGTTTTTAGCTTAGGGCACTAAGTATAATGGAGCAAATTACTTGTAAAGAGGAGGGAAAATGCCACCTTATGCCTTCTTTCACAAACAATTCATGCCACTATCAGAAGCCAAAATCGGGATTCTAACTCACGCCTTTCACTATGGTACCGCTTGCTTTGAGGGCATTCGCGGTAATTGGGATAGTGAACGAGAAAACTTTTGCCTCTTCCGAGTGGAGGACCATTATAAGCGCATGCTTAACGGCTGTCGCATCTTAAAAATCAATCTTCCTTATTCTGTTAATAAGTTATGTGAGCTGACCGTTGAGCTTACAGGAAGAAGCGGCTATCGTGAAGATGTATATATTCGTCCCTTAGCCTACAAAAGCTCTGAAACTATAGGAGTTCGCCTTCACGACCTGGAAGATGATTTCCTTATCATCGTGACCCCCTTTCCACCTTACCTTGGTACCAAAGGTATTCGCTGTTGCACTTCATCATGGCGCCGTGTTGACGACACCATGATTCCAGCTCGAGGCAAGATCTGTGGTATTTATGTAAATAGCGCTTTAGCTAAGACCGAAGCCTGGGAAAATGGCTTTGATGAAGCAATACTCCTAACTCACGATGGGCATGTCTCCGAGGGCAGCGGGGAAAATATTTTCCTTGTCATCAATGGGAAACTAGTTACCCCCCCTTCCTCTGACAACATCCTTATGGGCATTACCAGAGATACTGTGATAAAACTAGCCAAGAACGAGTTAGGTCTAGACACTATAGAGAGAAGTGTTGACAAGAGCGAACTCTACCTCGCTGATGAGTGCTTCTTTAGCGGCACGGCCGCCCATATAGCCCCGATTGTGGAAATTGACCACCGTCCAGTAGGCACAGGTAAAATTGGCAAAATAACATCGGCGCTACAAAAGCTCTTCGCAGAGGTGATACTAGGCAGGAATACTAAATACCTTGATTGGTATACCTTTTTGGCTAAATCCCAAATTCTAAACTCTAATT
>DAOUTC010000069.1 GCA_030626915.1 Dehalococcoidia bacterium | reverse complement strand
GATGACTGTGACGAAGTCGTAACAAGGCAGCCGTACGGGAACGTGTGGCTGAATCACCTCCTTTCTAGGGAGTCAAAAGGGCCAGTAGCCCTATGATTTCTAGGTCGGTCGATAGACTTTTGGTCTATCGTTAAGTGTGTGTTTTCCCTTCCTTCCACTATTTAATTGTTAAAGTGGTTTTGGTACTATAAGTTGCTGTAGAGTTTTTGTCAGCTTTCCTTTTTGTTTCCTGATTTACTGCATCCCCAATCTGTCAGGCTTAGTCAAAATCATTACGGCAGTTGACTCCGACCTACGAAAAGATTAGTATTAAGTCAAATGAATGATATGTACTGCTTTAGTAAAGTGAAGAACGAAGATGGAAGAATATATATATATTTTAGTTGGTCTTGCTCTTGTTTTAGGCGGCCTTGTTGGTTACTTTATCAGGCAACTAGTAGCCAATCAGCAGATTCGCAGTACCAGAAAAGAAGCACAGAGGTTATTGGATGAAGCCACAACTAAGCATAAGGAGATGCTCCTTGAGGCTAAGCATGAGGCTGCCAGAGTTAGGAATGCCGCTGAAGCAGAGAGTAGGGAATATCGCCTCCAATCACAGCGCTTAGAAAGGCGTCTGGATCAAAAGGAAGAAGCGTTAGAACGAAAATTAAGTTCTATAGAACAGCGTGAGCGTGATCTAGATAGCAAGAAAAAGGAGATTGAAAGAACAAAGGCTGCGCTCGAGGAAGTAAAGAGGGAGCAACTGGCACGTCTTGAGTCTTTGTCTGGTATATCTAGCGATGAGGCAAAACGTTTTCTGCTCCAAGCTTTAGAACAGGAAGTTAAGGAGGAAGCCTCACGGCAAGTTCGAATATGGGAAACTCAAGTAAAGGAGAAAGCTGATAGAGAAGCTCAACGTATTTTAGCTACAGCTATTCAGAGGTGTACCACTGATGTTGTTTCAGAGACCACAGTATCTACCATTTCTTTACCCAATGATGAGATGAAGGGACGGCTTATTGGCCGTGAGGGACGTAATATTCGAGCTTTGGAACAAGCTACTGGCGTTGACCTCATCATTGATGATACTCCAGGAACGGTTACCATTTCTAGCTTTGACCCAGTAAGACGTGAGATAGCTCGCGTTGCTCTGGATAAACTTATTCTTGACGGTCGTATCCATCCGGCTCGAATTGAGGAGGTAGTAGAAAAAGCTAGGACAGAAGTTGAAGCAGTATTTCGTAATGAAGGCGAACAGGCTGCTTACGAGGCTAGAACGGCAAGGTTACACCCGGAGTTGATTAAATTACTTGGTCAACTTAAATTCCGCACTAGTTATGGACAGAACGTTTTACTTCATAGCCTCGAGGTTTCTCATCTAGCTGGTATGCTGGCTGAAGAGATTGGAGCAGATGCTGATATAGCCAGAAAAGCTGGATTACTTCACGATATTGGGAAAGCGGTAGACTACGAGGTAGAAGGTTCTCATGCACTGATAGGTGCCGATTTGGTTAGACAGTGGGACAAATCTACAGAAGTAGCTCAGGCTATTGCCGAGCACCATGGTGAAACTTCAACAACCAGTGTTATGGGCTTTATTGTTGCTGCTGCCGATGCTATAAGTGGTTCACGCCCTGGTGCTAGACGAGAATCTTTGCAGCAATATCTAAGGCGGATTGAGGAACTGGAGGATATAGCTAGCAGTTTCCCTGGGGTAGAAAAAGCCTTTGCTATTCAAGCCGGGCGGGAAGTGCGTATATTAGTGAAACCTAAGGAAGTCGATGACTTGGCAGCCCTTAGACTAGCTCGGGACATTTCTAAAAAAATAGAGGAAAGCCTGACTTATCCTGGTCAAATAAAAGTAGTGGTGGTACGAGAGATTACGGCTGTGGATTATGCTAAGTAGGATGGCTAGGACAAAGTATTGAAGATATTAGTAATAGGCGACATTATTGGCAAGCCTGGTAGGAAAGCTGTGAAGAATTTGCTACCCGGTTTGCGTCATGAGCATGAGACCGATTTAGTAATAGGCAATGGTGAAAATGCTGCTGGTGGTTTAGGGCTAACTCCAAGCACAGCACAGGAGCTTTTTGATTCTGGCATTGATGTAATAACCTCAGGCAATCATATTTGGACTCACAAGGAACTCTTCCCTTATCTAGATGGTAACTTTCCTCTTCTTCGCCCATTGAACTATCCGCCTACCACTCCTGGCCGTGGTTATCTGCTCCGGGGTAATATCCTGGTGGTTAACCTTATAGGGCGCACCTTCATAGGCAATTTTGATTGTCCCTTTCGAGCTATAGACAAATTGTTAGCTGAGTTTAGAGATAAAACAAATGTTATTGTCATTGACTTTCATGCCGAAGCAACCTCGGAAAAAGTGGCAATGGGCCGGTATCTCGATGGGCGGGTTAGCGCTTTGCTCGGCACACACACCCACATAGGCACTATTGATGCTCATATATTGCCCGGAGGCACTGCTTATGTTACTGATATAGGCATGGTTGGCCCTATGGACTCGGTCATCGGGGATGAGGCTAATTCTGTAATTAATCGCTTTCTTACCCAGATACCTAGTCGTCTGTCAGTAGGGAAAGGCAGGGTTAGCTTTAATGCTATTTTAGTCGAGGTGGATAAGGATACAGGTAAGGCAATAGACATTAAACGCATTGAAAAATTAGTAGATTAAGCACGAAAGTTGGTCCTCACATCATCGACTTTTTTATAACATAACCTTTATCACCCTGTTAATACCGCTTAAATCAGGAATTAATTCAATATTAGCTTGTGGGAAATGACTATTTGCCATTGAGCTTATTACTCTATCCTGGTACTGACCCACTTCCAGAAATAAGTATCCTCCAGGACAAATTTTCCCTGAAGTTTGACCTAGTAGGCGGTGTATCTTATCCAGGCCATCTTCGCCACCGGCTAAAGCTATCATTGGCTCGAAATTTATTATTTCTGGGCTTAGCCATCCCAGTTCACAATCTTTGATATAGGGAAGGTTAGCCACTATTACATTTACAGGTTCAGGCAATGGCTCAAGCAAATTGCCTTGGAGGAGTTCCACTCGATTGTCAACCTTGTACTTCTGGCAATTTTTCTCAGCCACCTGTAAGGCCGAAAAGGAAATGTCTGTAGCATAAATTCTGGCTTTGGGGAGTGTCAGGGCAAGGCTAACAGCAATAGCTCCACTGCCAGTGCCAATATCAGCTATAACTAACTGGTTTTCTGAGGAAAAGCGACAGTGAGCAAATTCGATAGTTTTTTCTACTAAAAGCTCTGTCTCCGGCCTGGGAATAAGAGCACGATGGTCAATATAAAAATCGATGCCATAGAACTGGCAGTTTTTTAAGATATAGGCGGTTGGCTCGTGGAGCAGGCGACGTTGAACCGAAGCCTGTAGGCGCTCTGTCTCTGCTGTGTCTAATAGTCGCTCTGGTTCACTATATAGTTGTATTTTTGGTATTCCCAGGGCATAGCATAGTAAAAGCTCAGCCTCAATGGCAGCATCGTCAATCTTTGCTGCCGATAATATGTGTCTAGCTAAATGTAGAGCTTCGCTTGAAATCATGAAAGGGTTGCCCCTAATTGCCTGACTTGCTCTTTAGCAGATAAGGCTTTAAGGATTTCATCGAGTCCCCCATCCAAAATTTGAGCCAGGTTATGAAAAGTTAGGTTAATGCGGTGGTCAGTAACACGATTTTGAGGGAAGTTATAGGTGCGTATCTTTTCCGCTCGCTGTCCGGTGCCTACTTGAATTCGTCGTTCTTTATCTATGGTTTCAGATTGCTTACGTTGCTCTATGTCGAATAGTCTAGCCCTGAGCAGTGCCATAGCTTTCATTCTATTCCTTAGTTGGGAGCGCTCATCTTGACAAGTAGCTATTATGCCTGTAGGCAGGTGTGTGATACGAACTGCTGTGGATAATTTATTTACGTTCTGTCCTCCGGCACCACGACTATGGAAAAACTCTATCTTTAGCTCATCTGGATTAACATTAAGCTCAATTTCCTCTACTGCGGGTAAGACAGCCACAGTAGCTGTTGAGGTATGAATTCGTCCCGAAACTTCGGTGGCAGGGACTCTCTGCACTCGATGCACACCACGCTCATACTTGAATTGGCTAAAAGCGCCTTCTCCCTTAACCTCGAATATTACTTCCTTAAAGCCTCCGATTTCACTCCGGTTGCTATTGATAATGTTTACTTCCCAGCCTTTACCTTGAGCGTAGCGACTATACATACGGAATAGGTCGGCAGCAAAAAGGCCTGCCTCTTCCCCACCGGTACCAGCCCTTATTTCAAGGATAACATCTTTATTAGCGTTGGAGTCTGTGGGTAATAAAGACAGTTTAAGTTGCTGGAAAAGCTTATCTTGGTGTTGTTTGAGTTTATCCACTTCTTCCTTGAAGAGGGCTGTCATGTCTGCTTCTGCAGTATCGTTGAGCAAAGACTCTATTTCAGCTAGCTCTTTAGAGTTTGTCTTGTATTCTCGGTATATAGTGACGATGTCCTCGACGCCAGCTTTTTCTTTGGTTAGTTGCTGTAGTCGTTGGGGGTCAGCAGCTACCTCTGGCTGAGCCATGAGCTGACTTAGCTCCTCATAGCGTTTTTCTATTAATTCTAGTTTGTCAAACATAACTCACAATCTACTTGTATTATAATATAGTAATATAAGCTACTCAAATTTGGGCAAAGGGAACGGAATGAAACTCGCTTTGGAATGCTATGACTGCTTGCGGAGATTAATTTACCAGGCTGCTGACCTGGCCACCGATAATACCTTGTTAAGGCAAAAAGCAACGGAAGAAGCTGTGAGGGTACTGGATAGTGAATTTTCCTGCAATGAAATATCCATTGTGATTGCTACTAAGATCCATAAGGTGATAAGGGAAATAACCCACAATCCTGACCCTTATTGGATGATGAAGGAAAAAGAAATAGCAATCGCTAGAGAACTATACCCTGAGATGAGACTTCGCTACAAAGATAATTTTAGGGATTGCCTTAAGCTTGCAGCTGCAGGAAATGTTATAGATTTCTTTAGGGAATCCAGCATCATTAAGGAGGACATGAAGAAACCTGTAAACTTTGTCATAGATGACTCAGAACGATTTGAAGCGAAGTTAAAAAGCGCAAGCAAGGCCTTATATTTAGCTGATAATGTTGGTGAAATTTACTTTGACTTGCCTTTAGTTAAATGGATGAAACAATTTGCCAATGTCATCTATGTAGTTAAGCCCTCACCTGTTCAGGATGATGCCACTTTGGAGGATGTCAGGAAGGCTGGTTTGGAAGGTGAGTTTGGAGCCGTCATAACTACAGGCACAGCTTCCCCGGGGATAGTTTTTAACCTAGCCTCAACTCAGTTCAAGCAGGAATTCGAGTCAGCAGACCTCATATTCGCTAAAGGGATGGGGCATTATGAGGCTTTGAGTGAGCTTCCAGAGCGGGGGAAGTTTTTCTATTGCCTTATGGCCAAGTGCAAACCCGTAGCTGATTCACTTGGAGTACCGATAAATAGCTATGTAGCTATGCTGCAATAGGTAAGTGCACTAGATGAGGGTTTTTCCCTATCACTTCTTGAAAAGCAGAGCAATAGCTCTCGTAAGTTCTGGAATCGAAGAGGACAAATGTGACCTCTTTAATGGGAGTGGCTTGTTCCTTGAGGAATGGAACTACAGTGCTTATCGCTATTCTTGCCGCCTCGCTCACTGGATAACCGTAGGCACCTGTGCTTATAGAGGGGAAGGAGATGCTGGCCAATTTATGCGCAGTAGCCACTTTTAAGCATTCATGGTAATCACTAGCCAAAAGCGCAGCTTCGTTTCTACCGCCACCATGCCAGACGGGGCCGACGGTATGTATTACATATTTTGCTTTAAGGTTCCCCCCTGTGGTAATTACAGCCTTTCCTGTTGGCAACCTACCCTGTTTAGCAACGATTTGCTTACATTCCTCTAAGATAGCTGGCCCCCCAGCTCGATGTATAGCCCCGTCCACTCCACCACCTCCCATTAAACTGGGATTAGCGGCATTAACTATAGCATCTGTAGCTTGTTTGGTGATGTCTCCCTGAATTATGGACAATTTTGTCTGGTTAATTATTGCTTCCATATTTAGACCTGGCTCCCCGAGTAGGATTCGAACCTACAACCTTACGGTTAACAGCCGCCTGCTCTACCATTGAGCTACCGGGGAATCCGCCCTTAAAAAACGAAAGTTTTCAAGAGAACCCGACTTAATAAGCTGCCGAGCCTGGATTCGAACCAGGGCTAAAGGATCCAAAGTCCTCCGTGCTACCACTACACAACTCGGCATTAACTTACCTTGTGCCGAAGGTCGGAGTCGAACCGACACGGGAGTTGCCTCCCAACAGTTTTTGAGACTGCCGCGTCTACCATTCCGCCACTTCGGCAAGTGCCGAGGAGCAGAGTCGAACT
>DAOUTC010000058.1 GCA_030626915.1 Dehalococcoidia bacterium | reverse complement strand
TCCTTTTGCACAATCATAGCACTGATAAATACATAATCAGCCCATTTAATGTTTTCCTCGGTTAAGGTTGTTGTGTTCATATCCACAAGCTTTTTCTGCCACTCATCAGGAAGCATAGCAGCTACAGTTAGTAATCCCAAAGGAGGGAAAGCCGCCTTTTTTGAAATGAATCTTAAAGCGTACTTAAAACTCCAGAAGGTATCCGGGTATTGTGGAGAAACAAGAAGTATTTTCAATTATGCTCTCTTCACGATTAGGGACTGGAGGTATAAAGCTAAACAAGCAATGTTAGCAGATGGGTTCATTATTGTCAAATATCTATCTCGAAGTCAAATAACCGAAGCCAGGCGTTACCAGTCTCAGCGCTCTAGTTCAAGCTAATTTTAGAATTGCATCCCCCTCTTTGAGTCGTCGTCTATCAATTTTCCCCGAGCTAGTCTTGGGTATGCTATCTATAAACTTAATTTGCTTGGGCAGCTTAAAGTCAGCCAAATTTTGGCAACAAAAGCTGGTTATCTCCTCTGCGGTGGCACTTTGTCCTTTCTTAAGCGCTATAAAAGCTGTAGGAATCTGCCCACCCTGTACATCTTTAACTCCTACATAGGCTGCCTCAGCCACACTGGGGTGCCTCAAAAGCACATCCTCAACTTCCCAGGGGGAAATTTTAAGCCCAGACGGGGTCACTATTATGAAAGATTTCTTCTCTACATATTCGAGGTAACCATCTTCACCCATCCTGACCAAATCCCCGGTGTGAAACCAACCATCTTTGAGAACCTGAGCCGTGAGAGCAGGCGCCTTATAGTATCCCTTCATCACCCAGGGGGCTTTGAAGACAGCCTCCCCTATCTCACCCCGAGCAACTTCCTTACCACTATCATCTACTACCTTGAGGTCGCAAATTGGCTTGCCCACCGTCCCCAGCTTATGGTTATTAAGAGTGCTCATAGAAACAACGGAAAGTTCCGAAAGACCATATGTCTCACAGAGGGTTAGATTGAATTTATCCTCCAGCATCTTCGTAAGGCGAGGAGAGGATTTTGCCCCAGCGGTAGAGGCCACTCTCAAGGAACTAAGGTCATAGCTTTGGATAACCTCATCTCGCAACATAGCCAAAGCATTATGCATTGCCGGAACCCCAAAAAGGATGCTTCCTCGCTCCTTTTCTATAACTTCTAAAACAGCCCTGGGTGTGAAATGGGGAATGATTACTACAGTGGACCCTTTTATAATGGAACCAAAAAGGACCTCGCTCAATCCAAAAAGATAGAAGAAAGGAACCGGATCTATGGCCACATCTTCTCTGCCCCGTCCTATACCCGCGGAAACTATGTTGGGGGTCCCCAAAAGGGAAGCATGAGTATGCACTACACCCTTTTGCCTCCCTAATACACCGGAGGTATAGATGATAGCGGCCTCATCATTGCCTCTTATATCAATGGCTGGCAAAGTGGAAAGGCTACTAGCTACCATCCTCTTATAAGAATCTCCGTCAATTTCAATAACGTGTTTTAGCAAGGGGATATCAGGCAAAACCGGGGAAAGCATCTGAGAGAATCCCTTCTCCGTTATCAGGATTTTGGCATCGGAATCACGCAATAAAGAGCCAAGCTCAGGTGCTTTAAGCATAGAGCTAAGAAGCACGGGTACGCCGCCAGCCTTAATAACTCCGAAATAATTGATGACCCACTCAGGGCTATGAGACATTAAAATAGCCACATGGTCACCCTTCTCCATCCCTAGCTTTATAAGCGCATTGGCTACCCTGCTAGAAGCTTCCTTCAACTCCCCATAGGTAATCCTCCGAGAAGCGAGAATGATAGCTGTTTTTTGTGGCACTTCACTAGCAGTTTTCTCTAACATCTGTATAATATTCATCCTTACCCCCAGGGGATATTTGCCAGAAGTATATCACTCGTGTCAATGCTTGATAGGCAGTATTGACAATCTTTTTTCGTATATAATAGCATATACATAATATATCGCAGTCCCATGTATTATTCCTCCAACTCCAGGAAAGGGCAACTATTGTAAACTTCCTATAATCCATGTTAACATCGGCAACCAGGTGAAATGACATGCGTCTATTAGCACCAACTAATTGGGATGAGAACCTGATAGCGCCGTTAAGTAAGATGGAGGCGGATATCCAGATATATGGTGTTTTGCCCACATCAATGATAGGCAGTGGTGGAAAGGGACCTGATATTCCCAAATTGCCAAAGGAGCAAGCGGGAAAGTATATCAAGCTAGCTCATTCTGCAGGCTTAACCTTTGATTATCTATTAAATGCCCCCTGTATGAACAATATGGAATGGGATGAGGATGCCCATCGGGAGTTGCTAAAACATCTGGAGTGGATCAGCAATGCTGGAGTAGGTAGCGTTACCGTGACTATTCCATATTTGCTTGAGTTGATAAAAAAGCAGTTCCCACATCTCAGTGTGAGGGTATCAACTATAGCTAAAGTGAACAGCGTGGCTAGAGCTCAATTGTTTGAATCGCTGGGTGCTGATTCCATTACCCTGGACTTCAACATAAATCGAGATTTCAAACTACTGCAGGCTATTAAAAGTGCCGTAAAGTGCGAACTCAATGTACTACTGAATAATCTCTGTCTATACCACTGCCCCTACGAATACTATCACTACAATACCCTGGGACATGCCAGTCAAAGCTATAATCCGCTTAACGGCTTCCACATGGACTACCGTGTGCTGCGTTGTACCATAGACAGACTCTGTGATACCTCCCAAATTATCAAGGCCCGCTGGATAAGACCTGAGGACATACATGTTTATGAGGAAATAGGCATCGATTTCTTTAAAATCAGCGGCAGGGCAATGTCCACCGAGTGGATTTTAAATGCCGCTGCGGCATATTCATCACGTCGGTATCAAGGAAACCTATACGATATCTTGAACGCTCTTGATCCCATAACCAAGTGTGCCAGCCCTGCTTCGCCCGGCACACAAATTACTGCGATAGCATCGCCGCCCAAAGTCTACATTGATAACCAGGCTCTAGAAGGTTTTGTTGACTTTTTCAAGAAGCAAGATTGCCTCTCCGGATGTGCTCGTTGTGATTATTGCCAGAAAATAGCCCACAAGGTAGTGAAACTTGATCGTCGTGAAGTAGATGAATATGTAGCTGGGCTCAAAGATTTCTTGAATGACCTAACCAGCAGCAGGATATTCTACTCTGTAGCTACACGACGCTGAGTTGCCCTATTAAGCAAGGCCTGGTAGACGTGGCACTTTGTGTGCCTTAACTTTTTAACTTAATGTAGTCAACTGCGTCCTGGACAGTTTGTATTTTCTCAGCCTCCTCATCTGGGATTTCAATTCCAAAGGCGTCTTCTGCTGCCGTAATAAACTCTATCAAATCTAAACTATCAGCCTCAAGGTCATCAATAAATGAGGCTTTTGGAACCACCTTTGTTTCATCAACTTCCAGTAGCTCCACTATCAACTTTTTTAACCTTTCAAAGATATTCCCATCATCCATTATTTAGCTTCCTTTTTGGCTACTTCGTCTCTTTGAGCTGCCTCCTGTCTATTTTACCTGAGCCGGTCTTGGGTATGCTGTCCACAAACTCAATTTTATGAGGCAGCTTGTAATTGGCTAAGCTCTGGCGGCAAAAATTGCGTATTTCCTTTGCAGTAATATCCTGCCCTTCCTTGGGCACTACAAAAAGTGTGGGGATTTGCCCTTTATGCTCATCCAGAACACCAACATATGCTGCTTCAGCTACACTGGGGTGCTTCAAAAGCACATCTTCAACTTCTGTGGGAGGGATTTTAACTCCGGCCGAGGTTACTATGATAAATGATTTTTTCTCTATATATTCTATGTAGCCGTCTTCATCCATCCTGACTAGGTCACCGGTATGAAACCAGCCATCCTTAAGAACCTGAGCTGTGAGCTCGGGTTCCTTATAATATCCCTTCATTACCTGAGGACTTCTGGCAATAATTTCTCCTATTTCACCCTGAGGCACTTCCTTGCCATTGTTATCTACTATCTTGATTTCCTCAACTGGCTTACCTGCTGTCCCCAGCTTGCGATTACGAATACCACCAAAGGTAGTACCAATAGCCTCAGTAGTCCCATATGCCTCACAGAGGGTTAAGCCAAACTTTTCCTCCAGGGCCTTCATAAGATGAGCCGAGGCTTTCGCCCCAGCAGTAAACGCTAGCCGAAGTGAGCTTAAGTCATATCTTTTAAGGGTCTCATCATCCAACATAGCCAAGGCATTAAACATAGCCGGGACACCCACAAGCATGGTGGCCTTTTCCTGCTCTACAGTCTCCAGAAGATTCCTGGGAGTGAAACGAGGGAGAATTACTACAGTGGACCCTTTATAAAAAGGAATGAGGGCAACAACCGCCAAACCAAGAAGGTAAAAGAAGGGAATCATACCTATGCAAATATCCTCTCTCTTTTGTTCCAAACCAGGTGCCACTGTGAAAACAGCCGCCATAAGCGAAGTATGAGTATGCACTACTCCCTTTTGTTTACCTAAAACACCAGAGGTGTAGATAATAGCAGTCTCATCGTCGTCCTCTATATCAACAGTGGGTGATATAGCAGAGCTGCTAGCCAACATCTTTTGATAGGAATCATTATCAACCTCCATGACATGCTTCAATAAAGGTAGGGTGGGCAAAACCGAAGATAACATTTGAGAAAAACTTTTCTCCGTAATTAATATCTTAGAATCAGAGTCACGCAATAAGGAGCTGAGTTCAGGTGCTCTAAGCATAGAGTTGAGTATTACAGTTTTGCCACCAGCTTTAACCACCCCGAAATAATTAATAAGCCACTCTGGGCTATAGGACATTAGAATAGCTGCATGGTCGCCTTTCTTCATCCCTAGTTCTATGAGGGCATTAGCTACCCTGTTAGAAGCTTCATCCAGTTGCTGGTAGGTAACTCTTTGAGAGCCGAGAACGATAGCTGTTTTCTGTGGCACCTCCCTGGCAGTTTTCCCCAGCATTTCTTTAATGTTCATTATTACCTCCACAACTTTTTAATTTTTAAGTTACTTCCTTACGCTATCCTTGTCAATATATCATGCCACGATATATTACCTGCTATAAAGCCGATACAACTAAGAGACCAGGTAGGAGGATAATATTCACAATAGGATTTTATGGAGTTTTATTCTACAACGGCGACTAATTTAAGTCTATATTCTATACTCGGTCGCATGCTTGGTGATACATTAGCTCCTTGTCTAGTCATCACGAGGATAATCCGAGCAAGCTTGGAACAGGCTCCGTAATCCCTGAGTCGCCCCACCATCATACCTTGGTTGGGGACAAGCCCCGACCCTACGAGATATAATTGTAGTGGCGGGGTTCATCCCCGCCTATAAAGGCAATGCAACGGAGGAGCCAAGTGGGGGGGATGATATTCACACCAGGATTTTATGGAGCTTTATAGTTAACCGCATAAATCTTTAAAATCCTAAGCACTGAATCCTAAACAAATTCAAAATCCAAAACAGTTTTGGGCATTTGAGATTTGAATTTTGAGCTTGTTTAGGGTTTAGAATTTCAGATTTAGAATTTTCACCTCTTGTGAATATACAAATTTATGCAAATGACTATAATTCTGCAGCAACGACTAGTTGAGGCCTATATGCCGCCGTCTATACTGATAACCTGTCCTGTAATATACCCCGCTCTGTTGCTAGCTAAGAAAGCCACCAGCTCAGCCACTTCTTCTGGCTCGCCGAAACGCCGCAGCGATGACATTGAAAGAATAGATTTCTTTATCTCCTCAGGCAGCTTTTCTGTCATCTGAGTCTTGATGAAACCTGGTGCCACTGCGTTTGCGGTTATATTCCGAGAGCCCACCTCACGAGCTACGCTCTTAGTGAAGGCAATCAACCCACCCTTAGAGGCAGCGTAATTAGTTTGCCCCACGTTACCTATCAATCCAGCAATGGAGGCGATATTAATAATGCGTCCCCACCTTTGCCTTATCATAAACCGCAATACAAACTTAGTGCACAGATAAGCTCCACGTAAATTCGTATTGATTACGTCATCCCAGGCTTCTTCAGACATTCTCAGCAGAAGAGTATCTCTGGTAATGCCAGCATTGTTTACCAAAATGTCTATCTTACCCCACTTGGTAGTTATTTCATCCACCATGGCTTTCACTGCATCGCCATACCGAACATCAGCTTCTACTGGCATAGCTTCACCACCCAGGCGGACTATAGTTTCCACTACATTATCAGCATCAGCCTTATTATCGGCCTCGATGGCCACATAATTGACCGCTATCTTGGAGCCAAGGCTGGAAAGCTTCAAGGCAATGGCTCTACCCATACCTCGAGAGGCACCGGTTACCAGGGATACTTTACCTTCTAATTCCATTTCACCTCCTAATATCCTCGTAACATTCTGAGATACCGTTTTGTGTCATTGCAAGCCCTTCGCCCCTCTGTCATTCTGAGTCCTTCGCCTCTGTCATTCTGAGGGAGAGAAGCGACCGAAGAATCTCCTAGCGCTAAGGACAGGCTCCGCGAAACAATCCATATTTTGAGATTGCTTCGGCACTTTGTGCCTCGCAATGACAAGGAAGAGATGTGCCTCGCAATGACAAGGAAGAGTTGTGCCTCGCAATGACAAGGAAGAGATGTGCCGCGCAATTGCATTATAGCTTCACTCGCTGAACTTCTTAAGTACTAAACAGCAATTTTCCCCGCCCAGTCCAAAACTATTTGTCAAACAGACATTTACCTGCGCCGGTCTGGCCACATTGGGAACATAGTCTAAATCGCACTCTGGGTCAGGGGTTTCATAATTTATGGTGGGGTGGATAATACCTTTATTTATAGTCAGTATGCTGGCAATAGTTTCTATGGCGCCGGCGGCAGTTATTATATGACCAATCATAGACTTAGTGGAATTCACAGGGATTTTATAAGCCTTTTCTCCAAACACCATTTTGATAGCCTTAGTTTCGTTGGCGTCGTTCAGCTTGGTGCTGGTGCCATGGGCATTGATATAATCAACTTCTTCAAGCTTTGCCCCAGCATTTTGCAGGGCAAAGCTCATAGCATAAGCCTCTGCCTCAGGAGAAGGAGCAGTGGCATCATGAGCATCAAATGACCAGGCGGCACCAGCTAATTCAGCCAGGATTGGTGCCCCTCGTTTTCTGGCATGTTCATAGCTTTCCAAGACAACTAAACCTGCGCCCTCACCATAGACAAATCCATTGCGATTAAGGTCGAAAGGCCGACTAGCCTTAGCAGGGTTTGGCTCTCGGGAAACAGCCCCTACAATATCAATTCCAGCCATAGAGACGACGTCCAGGCTGGAATCAGTTCCCCCAGCTATCATTACGTCAGCATAGCCCAGGCGGATGAAATTCATGGCGGTGCCTATGGCATCAAGGCCGGTAGCACAAAGGCTATTGACGCTGGAATTAGGCCCTTTAGCTCCCAGAAACATCCCTACCTGCATTGCCGCCGCACTGGGGCCTGATTTGGCTATAAAGAGAGGGTCGACTCTCCTTGGCCCACGTTTCTCAAACAGTTCATTTT
>DAOUTC010000141.1 GCA_030626915.1 Dehalococcoidia bacterium | reverse complement strand
GAATGTGATAGCTATCGCTGAACGAGAAGGACTGTCTGAAATTTCACTCGCTGGAGGCTTCTGGAAGGAGATAGGCTACAAAGGCTATGGCGAGAAGGTATCCATCAGTGAAGCCAAAAGAGCTCTAGCCAAGGCGAGAAAGCACGTATTGGGGAGTAGCTCCTCTGCCAGCCTAACCGAAGAGCAACTTCGGGGAATAGAAGCACCAATCCCCTTTATTCCTGTGAAACGCCTAGAAAGGGATGACGTCCTTTATGTTATGGAGGAGGATATACCTCACCCAATATATGGTTATGCCAAGAGCCATAAGGAGTATAGTGTTATAGACTTGCGTGGCTACCGCAAGGGTTATGAACCTAGACTTGAAATTCGTGGCATCTATACTCCTAATCCAGAGGATACCTTTAGGCTACAAACTGGCAAGCTACCACCTTACCAGCCAACGACAACTGGGGATAAACTATTAGCAGAGATGCGCAGGATAGGGGTACATAAAGCCTATAGAATAGCACCTGTAAGAGGCAAAGGGCTAGAATCTCACTACTCCAGCCCCACCAAGATACTGACCCGAGATGATGTCGGGGTGGATAGCTGGGTAGAGCGAGACCGAATCGGTATCTGGGTCTCAGACAAAAAGACAGATAGGACGATAGCCGAGTGGTGGAATGATGACGCTCGTCGGATGTTTGAGGACGGATTCTTTAGAGAAGCCGACTATACTAGAGGAGGAAAACTGGTTGGGAGAGCATTCGAAGAGAGTGTCCTTGATTATTTGGAAGACATAGGTGTGTTAGCCAAAGAGCATCACTCCCCCGGTGTTATTGTCCTTCCCAAACTGCCTGAGGAAGCGAGAGGAGACTTCCTATTCTATGAATATATCCGAGATTTATCCAAGCTCAGAAAGGAGCCAATTACTGAGGAAGAGGCAAAATTGCTGTGGGAAGGATGGAAACGCCACTCAAGTCCAGCAATAGCGCACCATTCTCCACCTTTTACTATGGGAGACCTAGAAGCTATGGAAAGGTATCTGGAATTAGCTGGCAAACTCACCAGGTCAGTGAGAGAGGCAACGAAGTGAGTGAGGGTAAAAGGCTAAACGAGAGAATTCAACACGAGCTCGAACGGATTGTAAGAGAAAATTGGCCTGTTGATGTCCCCTTTATCGCCACTCTGGACGAAGTGGCTTCTCAGGTACGCTCAGTGTTTGGAATGCCTTCTGATTTTCTGAATTTACTATCGGCAGCCATGGTGTGGGGCTTTAAGGACATACTCAAAAGGAAAGATGACGAAGAGCTAGCCAGGCTAGCTATCAGGATGTTTCTTTCCGGCCTGCTTCAGGGCGCAAAATGGCAGAAGGAAAAAGCCATGAGGGAGACAACGGTGTAATGGCAATAGCAATTAGACCTGGTAGAGGCGGTTTCCTTCGCCCCTTTGGCTGTGGTTGGTTTATCAGGGAGTTTCTCCTCGGGCATGCTCCTGAAGGCTCACCAGTAATTGACCCGGATAAGGGCGCCTGCCAAGAGGACATTTTCTACTTCTATAAGCTGGCTCTCCACAGAGCCTACGCCGAGGATGCTGTTGCCTGGGAGAACGAGGCGCGTGTCAAGGCTGGTAAGAGTATTTACTCACCAGAGGAATACGCCGAGCGCGTTGACTGGCACCTGAGAAGAATCCCTTACAAGCTGCATAAGGCTCGCTATCACAGCTTTCAGCGCTACTTCCACTGGCTCAAGCAGCTCGGTTGGGTTGAACCGACCGGTGTGGAAGAGCCATCAGCTCTTCAAGAAGGCTACCCCGATGCTCCACCCAGAAAATACTACCGACTAACTAGGAAAGGCATCGAAGCCCCAGATTACGAGTGGTCGAGACCCCAGCTTGCTCTCTATCCCGACCTCGGGTTGGAGTATTTCAGGGAAAAGAGGAAACAACATCACTATTCCGCTAAATGGCCCACCAAAAGACGGACGAAGGCAGTATAAATAAGGAAACTGTTCACCAACCCCAAAAACCGCCCAGATTTCAGTTCTAGAGTGTGCTAGATGATTGAAGTGACTCCCCCGACGGTTAACTGTGAAATTGTGGAATGGTATTTCACACTTTTTTGCGGTTGTCAGTGACAGGGGGTAAGCAGCCAGAATTTCAAGGAGAGCTGGCTTACTCAGAGGTTCATCTGAACCGATAGACACCTGCTCTTCCCATCACCCGATAGACCACCACTGCCCGTGCCTTATCGTCAATCCTATAAAGGATGCGGTAGTCCCCCACCCGGACTCTATAGCCCTCCCTCGCAGTTAGCTTCTTGGCACCAGCCGGCCGTGGGTCATCAGCTAAACGGGCAATAGCCCTGTTGACCCTCTCCTGAGTTTGTGCCGGAAGCTTACTAACCTGCCGATGGGCGGTGTGGCTAACTTCCAGTCGGTACACTGGACCTCTGCTGTTTCGACTTCAGGTGCTCCTCAAAAGGCATTGTTGGCTCGTGGTCCAACTCAGCCTCGAGCAATTCGGCGGAGTCGGAAAGGTCTTCCAGGCGCTCTACCATGTCGTTATACTGGCTGACCCCAACGAGGACCGCCTTCACTCGGCTGCCAGAGACTATGAGGTATGGCTCCCCACCATTGCTAACCTCTTCAACAAGCTGGGTAAGCCTTGGCCTAGCCTCAGCCATTCCAATCGATTTTATCTTGCCCATGGCCACCTCCTTAATGTCTATCTTAACACAGGCGTTAATCTGTATCAAGCCCCTTTGAGCTAGGTGGGCTTTCTCTTTTTAACTAACATTAAAAACCCTGCCTGGGGGAGAGGAAAATCTAGCTAGGTTTTCTGATATAACTAAAAGTCCTTTTGTTCTATGATTGAATTGTAAAAGAAAAAGCACCTTAACAAATGTTGACTACTTGCCACCTCCCCTTATTAAGGGGAGGT
>DAOUTC010000159.1 GCA_030626915.1 Dehalococcoidia bacterium | reverse complement strand
TCTTATCGGTGAAACCGCAGCCTCTAAGATCCTCTTCGCCATCAGGCCGAAAGCGTTGATGCCTTGGGATGAAGCAATGCGGATCAGCTTCAAATGTGATGGTAGTCCTAAATCTTATTCTAGGTACCTAAAAACAATCAGAACCCTTACCTTACACATCGGGGACCTATGCAGTAACAAAGGCTTCCAAATTGACGACCTTCCCCAAAAACTGGGGCGACCAAATTCTACAGTACTAGCCCTTGTCAATGAGTATATCTGGGTTACGGTGCCTCGAAAAACTCGCAAAAGAGTTGAACTGCCATCGTCACGTACTCTGGCGCGATGGGCAGAGTTGGGCTGATACCGGGAAAATATGGGGACTGGTTTCATGTTAATGACCAGCAGGGTAGAAAATGACGAGGATGTAATCATTTTACGAAAGTTCTGGATAGAGGCGCTTGGGTGTGTATTCACCCCAAAACCAGTTCGCGTGTAAGCTATACCTCGCTGAACAATTCTCGGGATTGTTACCTAAAACTCATTTTGTATTGAAAAGGACGGCTAAACTTCCTTGCCCTATTACCTTAGCCTTAGGGCACAGGGGGCAAATGTCGATGAACCCAACCGGCACCGTCAGGTATCTGATCAGATTATTGCTGTAACGTCCTTTGCCATCCATACTTTGTTATGATTCCGCGTTGCCTGATATGCTTTTAACCGATGACTGGATTTGGTAAACTATGCTCGAATCGCGAGAAAGGCGGAATCATAATGTTTCCAAGTGCGCGTGACTCGAAAAGGGAGCGGGCTGAAGACACTCTTGACCGGGGGCTCGACTTGCTTGAACAGGGAGACGAGGAAGAGGCAGGCCGCTACTTCTTTAAGAGTATTGAGATAGACCCGACCTATGCTGATGGATATAACCACCTGGCAAATATAGCATGGAGAAAGGGAGACTGGAAACAGGCTGAAGGTCTGTACCAGAAAGCCCTTGAATTGGCTGAACCTGAGGTAAAGGACATACCCAAGGGGGGATTCTGGGGGATACTTGAATCCAGACCCTACATGCGAGCCCTGCATGGACTCGGTCTTACTGCCTGGAAACAGGTCAGGCTTGAGGAGGCCATAGGTACTTTCAAGCAAATGCTGAAGCTTAATCCTAATGACAATCAGGGCGTCCGCTATCTTATGGGCCCTCTATACCATCAAACGGGAAATCTTGACGAAGCGGCCGGGTGGTATGAGCGAAATGGGGATGACCCTCATAACCTCTATAACTATGGACTTGCCCTTATCCAGCAAAACAAACTCGAAAAGGCAGCCAGAATTCTGGTATTTGCCATTTTCACCAATCCCTACATAGCTCCAATGCTGCTGGGTGATAAGCTACCAAGAAGGGACTGGTGGCATAGCATTAGCTGGGCTGAGCCTGAATATGCCGAGGATTACATGATTGAATATAGTAGCTGGTGGGAAAAAGAAGAGTTGCCTTTGGTCTTCCTCCGTGCGGTCTGGAACTCCGGGGAGGTTCAGCAGGACCTAAAGGATTTCATTACCACAAGAAGGGCAATGAAGAAAGCAAAAAGCGGAGAGGACAGGGTCAGCCTTGGAAGAGCGGGCGATGCACTGAGGAGCCCGGAAAGGGTGCGGAAACTGGCTGGTAAAATATGCAGGCAGTTTGAAAGAGAGCGAACCGGGCGGCTGGAGTCTAACTGAATTGCACTAATCTAGCGGTTGTGCAATAGTTCTTTGCCTGCTCAAAGCCAGATTCAAAGATGTCCTCCTCGAGTCTTTTTAGGATCTCTTCAACTTTGGTATAGCTGTTGGATAGAGACCCTTACCCAAGATAGCCTTGAGCTTTGGCAGAGCTTCTTCTGCGGTCATATCTCACCTCCTGTCTGAAATAAATTTGCTGGGTGCCGACTACAGCAGTAGTCCAGCACCCAGCCACAATACAAAGAAGCTCTCGCTACAGGCTTGCCAAAGAAATAGAGTGGCTAAAAACAGCAGGTTTGAGGGAACCAAAAGGGGTTACGGGTTTTCAAAGGCCAAAAGAACTAGATGGGGTTCAATATGAGCTAGTTCAGATAGATGGGTGACACTATAATAGTGTTACTATGAGAATAATAAGTGGAGTAGTTCCTGGAGTCTCTCGCCTGGCAAGGCTCCAGGTTGAGCTATCAAAGAAAGCCAGGCAAAGACTCAAATGGTTTGACTACTACAACTCACGTGGGCACAATGCCCGACTTACCTGCCGCTACTTTGGCATCTCGC
>DAOUTC010000139.1 GCA_030626915.1 Dehalococcoidia bacterium | reverse complement strand
GAGGAAGCAATTGCATCCTCTCCTCCTCCATAGAGGAGGGCAAATTGAAGAATAGAAATAGAAAAATAAAGCCCCTTACGGGGCTATTAGCGAGTGGAAACTAAGAGGAATGAAGGGGATATAGCCAGAGGCTCTGTAATCAAAAATAGGGTGGTTTCTGAGGGTGGTTAAGGTTTTTACCCATTTATGCCCTGTAATATGAGTGGGTTTTGGCACTGCGCTGTTCTCTGGAGTAGTGATAGAGGGTCATAACGGGGTCAGAGATTTCAATCATTGATGCCTTCCAGCCGGCATCGGTCAAGCAGTAAAATACCCTGGAAGGTGCTGGGGGGTAATCATCTTGGATAGCCGATGGCTCAGTCTTACCAGTTTCTTCAACCCAGCCCAATCGCTTCAAATGACCAAAATACCGGGTGAAGCTGGCATACCTCATCTTAAGCAGCTTATATGGGATACGGCTGAGGTAGTATTCTAATCGGTCGCGATATTCTTCTTCAGTAAAAGCAGGTTTTCCTTTCCTTATGTGTCTCTCTTCCTCTCGCTCTACCGCATCCCTGGCGTGTGCCCGGTGCAGGGCACTCTTATACTCGTAGTGAATATCGGTCATTGGAGCACCGATATCAGGGTCTATTCGTTTTGAGTCCTCGGGCCCATTGCCTTTGAGAAACTCTATGATGAACCAGGCAGCTCCAAAAGGCCTAAGAAAGCCGCCGGTAGTTGGCCTAATTGCTACAACCATTATTCCGTTGCCTCTCTAACTGACCTGGTAAGCTTCCTGGCTAAATCCAGATACCTTTCCATAGTTTCCAGGTCTTGTAGTGTGAATGGTGGAGAGTGATGGGCTATTCCTAATTTCTTTCCTTCCCATCCTTCCCACAGCCATCTTGCCTCTTCTTCACTAATTGGCTCCTTTCTGAGCTTGGATAAATCTCGGATGTACTCGTAGAATAGAACATCTCCTTTTGCTTCCTCAGGCAGTTTGGGAAGGACAATAATACCGGGGCTGGAGTGGTGCTCGATACCTGTCAGCTCATACCACCTCTCGTAGGTTATTTGTTCATCCATTGGGATATACTGCCAGATTTCCTTTCTCTGGGCCTTCTCAATAGCTTTTTGCCTTTTTTCAGCTTCCTGTCTAAAGTATTGTTCTGCCTCCTCATCAACCTTAGCGGCATTCTCCCAAGCTGCCTTTATCTTGAGGTCTGTAAACTCCCTTGCTCGTTCTCTATTTTTAGCAGCACTACGCCTGAAATAATCTGCTGTCTCTAGTTCATCTTTTATTGCTTCCCTTTGTGAAGCCTTGAACCTATCTCTGATTTCCTCCTCTCTGAAAGTCAGCACACGTTCTATTGGTCGTGATGGATATCTTCGTCGCATCTCAGGCCAGTAGCACTCCTTGCAGATATAAGCCTTCTCCGTGTGCAGGTATATCATATGGGCAGCTGGAAATTCTCGTCCACATACAATACACCGTTTAGGTTCCTCTTGCTTGGATGAGCCGGAGCCTCCTTTGCCCACCAGCTCACGGGCTCTTTTATGAATGTCTATTCCTATATCCATTCTGCCCTTAAAGTAGCCCTCCCAAAACTCGGACTTGAGGTCGCTATAAAGGTCATAGTCTCCCTCAGCATCTGCCATCATCTTAGAACCGTAGAGGATGCTGAAGTGGTCTGTTTGCTCCCATCCCTCAACATCAGTCCAAATTAAATCATCGGCATCTTTTATCTTAGGGTGAGCCTCCAGCGTTTGCCTCATTGTATTCTCAACATCCATCCACCCGTCTGTTCTTCCCGCCTCAACGCCTTTGTCATACCACTTTCGCATCAGGTCAGTCCTTATTCCAGGGTGATGTGCCGATGGCAATGACTTTTTCTTGCCCGAGGGCAGGATTCCCTTAATAAAGCTCTTGGCTATACTGAACATAAAGGTTGCCATCATAGCAAAAGCCATAAAGGAAAACATAGCCTGCACCCAATTGGGAGCTTGTAGGGGCGCTATAGCAGGCGCTAGCAGCTCTACGCTTGCCCTATCTCCAGCTTCTATACCCGCAAGTTCACCGGCATTGACCTCAAGGAAGTATCTAGCCGGTAACTGGGAGGTTACCATGTGATTAGGGGCAACGTTTTGATAGACTTCGGTAACTACCATTGAGTCAGAAAAGAAGGCTATATCCAATAGGAAAAGCATAGGCACAGTGCTTACCTGGATTATTTGCTGCCAGCCCACGTCGAAGAGCATGCCAGTCCCAGCTGGTATCCCAGTAATGCCACCCAGACCTCGTTGAAGCTCCCAGGGAGCAGTGGCCAGGCTAACTTGCCATTGTTTATCTCTTATGGTTACTAATGCTTGTCCTGGCATTGCTTACTTATCCTTTCCATTAACAGCTTCAAGAGCACGCTTCAAAACAATCTCAAAAACTTCCTCAGCAGGTAAACCCAGCTCATCTGCTAGGTAATATATTCTGCCCAAATCTTCTTTTCTAATTTCTTCTATGCCCAGCTCTTTATTGGTTTCTTTATCAACAATGCGTATGGGAATCATACCTTCCCTGACCCTCAGTTTTCTTGTGTCCAGGTATTCAATGGTTTCTTTGTTCCGTCTTTTCGCTGTCATCCCATAACCCTCTCATACCACTCCCTATGTTCCTCGCCAGCGATTTTCCGATACCTCATCGTGGTGCTAATGCTCTTATGTCCCAGATGCTCCTGTAGAAGCCTTAGCCCATCCCCGGAGTCATCCTTCTTAACAGCGTTAACAGCAAAGGCATCCCGCAATCTGTGCGGAGAAACACCGTGTTTCTTACCGCTCTCGGAGTAAACTAGCCCTGGTAACCTAGCCCTGTCGGCGCAATCCCTTATTATCTTCCAGGCATGTCCTCGACTTACGCCAAAGAGGAGCTGCTTACCGTTAGAGGATATCGGCCCACCGTGGTCAATATAATCCCTAAGCATATCTAGGGCAT
>DAOUTC010000158.1 GCA_030626915.1 Dehalococcoidia bacterium | reverse complement strand
GTGATCAAAATGGTGGGGATAAGCGCTATTTTAGCTAGGTCAGTGGCTCGCATTTTCTTCAGAAATGCCATAAATCAAGGAGTGCCTGTGTTGCTGTGTGACACTGATAAAATTAGCGATGGTGATGAGCTGGAGATAGATTTAGCTCGCGGCGTGGTGGCTAACTTGACTTCTGGAGCTAAACTGAGCTGTGGCAAAGTTTCGCCATTGGCTATCTGTATTCTCGAGGAAGGTGGACTTATCCCCTATATACAAAAATACAAGGACTTTGTCATAAAGAAGCACTAAATACTAATATCTAAATCCTAAAAATTTAGGAATTTGGATTTTGAGGTTGTTTAGAGCTTAGAAATTGGGACTTAGAATTTTTTCCTCTCCCTTGATGGGAGAGGATTAAGGTGAGGGTGATGAACAAAGTGGTTCAGGCTCAGGTTTAGGAGGATCATTATGAAGCATAAAGTGACTTTCATTCCTGGCGATGGCATAGGTCCTGAAGTAGCTAAGGCAACCCAAAGAGCGTTAGAAGCTACGGGAGTCCAGTTTCAGTGGGATACTGCCATCATAGGTAGGCAGGCTCTGGAAATGTTTGGCACACTTTTTCCTGAGAGTGCCTTGGAATCCATAAAGAGGAATAGGGTGGCTCTTAAGGGGCCGGTGACCACTCCCATAGGTGGCGGCTTTAGAAGCGTTAATGTAACTTTGCGCCAGAAATTGGACCTTTATGCCGGCCTCCGTCCCTATAAAACCTATCCTGGCGTTCATACTCCCTACAAAAATGTAGATATAGTTGTAGTCAGAGAGAACACTGAGGGCCTTTACGCGGGCATTGAATTCGCCAAGGATAGCCCAGGGACTACGAAGTTGGCGGAATTGGTTGCTCAGACCACTGGAGATAAGATAAGGGAGGATTCTGCCGTAAGCTTAAGAGTGATATCTCAAACAGCAAGCAGGAGGATTGTAAAATTTGCTTTTGAATATGCCAGGCAAAATGGCAGGAAGAAAGTAACGGTATTTCATAAGGCTAATATACTCAAACTTTCTGATGGGCTTTTCCTGGACACCGCTCGTGAAATAGCCAGGGAATACCCTGATATAGAGTTTACAGATACAGTTGTGGATGCAGCGTGCATGCAGCTAGTAAGAAGGCCAGAACAATTTGATGTTCTTGGCTTACCTAATTTCTATGGAGACTTTATTTCCGATTTGTGTGCTGGACTGGTTGGTGGCTTGGGATTGGCTCCAGGAGCTAATATTGGGGACGATATAGCCATTTTTGAGGCTGCTCATGGAAGTGCCCCTAAGTATGCCGGGAAGAATAAAGTTAACCCCATGGCAATGATGCTCTCTGGCGTAATGATGCTTCGCTATTTAGGAGAAAAGGATAGCGCTGAGAGATTGGAAAAGGCTATAGCTGAAGTCATCGCTGAGGGTAAGAATGTTACTTACGACTTGAAACTCGACCCTCAAGATAACACTGCTGTAGGCACCAGCCAGGTAGCTGATGCGGTGATAGAAAAGCTGAAGCAAGCTAGGAAGTAATCTCATATTATGGAAAATCTTATTCTGTTTAAAATTGCCCAGTTTATCATTCTCCTTACCTTTGTTGTTTTTGTTTCTGACCTTAGAAAGAAGAGGAGAATGACCCCTCTAATAAATGGTAAATTAACCCTTGCTATGAAGCTTTGTTATCCTATCCTATTTTGTATTTACGGATTTGTAATCGTCACCCTGGAATTGCTTTTGTTTTTGGACTTCGTTGCCCTTGCGGTGACCTCTCTTGGCACGCTTCTTGTGGTGAAAGCGAAAATAGACCTCGGAAGATATCACACTTGGGCAGGGTATCACTTTAAGACGACGAAGCTTGTAACAGAGGGAGTTTATGCCTTCCTCAGGCATCCCATTTACACAGGCGTTTATGTCTTCATTCTTGGAGGGCTTTCAACTGGAATCCTTCACGCGCCTTGGTTTTTGACCAATATCGGGCCAGCAGCTTTGGTTTATATGGTGGCCTTGGTTTATACAATGGCCTTGCTTCCTATAGTCGCTTCACAGGAAACTAAGCTTTTGGCACAAGAGTTTGGAGATGAATTCTTAAGATATCAAGAGCAAATTCATGCCTTTTTGCCCTTGCGAAAGTTTGAAGGATGAGCGCTCAGATTGGCGGGGAACAATACCAGCGGGGAAAAGTTACTGCGGGTACCAGCCAGGTAGCCGGCGCTGTAATAGAGAAGCTGAAGGGAGCTAGGAAGTAATCTCATATTATGGAAAATCTTATTCTGTTTAAGATTGCCCAATTTATC
>DAOUTC010000157.1 GCA_030626915.1 Dehalococcoidia bacterium | reverse complement strand
TCTGCGTCTCTACATCACGACCAATATCATAAACCTCAAAGCCGTTAGCCTGCAGGAATGAGACCACCATGCTTTTCCCAATATCATGAATATCACCCTGAGCAGTCCCTATCACTACTTTTCCTCTCCTTTTCGCATCTTTTGGCAGTGCAGTGCTAAGAATATCTGTAGCCCCCTTCATGGCTTCGGCTGATAGTATTAACTCAGGCAAAAATAATTCTCCCCTACCGAAAAGATCACCTACTTTAGTTATACCAACTCTGAACCCTTTGTTGATTACCTCTAAGGGGTCTATCCCTTCAGCAATAGCACGCCTTGCCAACTCTTCAGCCTTAGTTTTATCAGCATCAACAATCGATTTCTCGGCTTCTTTTAAAAGTTCCTCTTTATCCATAATTTGACCTCCTTTATACCCCTAATTTTCTACCTATTCTGTCCTTAAATTTATTTACACAGTTGATTTCTATACCCAACAGCTCCGCTATGCGAAATTTAGCCTCAATTCCTTTAGCCGAACCAGGAAATAGGCTTGTTGACACCATACCAATGTTCAAATCATCTCTCATTTCACTCATCACCACCGGGTCTGAAAGATCAAGTATAGAAACTCCTAATTTATTGGCCACATACTCTTTAGCTTCTTTAATTTTCATCCCTCGGGACATTTGCATACGTGCTACCAGATCTCCAGCAGTACGCATTCCGCCCATACCCGAAGCAGTGCTATGCGCAATAGCCATCCCCGCTGGGTCTCCCACTCCTACCTACAAGCCATCCAGTCTGCTTATTTCCACCATAGCTTTAGAAGCCCTGGATACTGCGTCTGTAGGAGGCTGATCAACCACAGGGAGCCCTCCTACTCCCATACCCATATTAGCATGGATGGGTATGTGCGAATTTTTAACACAGGCTTTTGTAAAAGTAACCGCCCGAGCCGCATTCCATGCACATGACTTATCGGTATTGGTATTAATAGCTGGACCGAAAATAGTAGCTCCAGCTTTCTCAACTAACTCAAGTTGCTTATGAGGATATAAGCCTGCCAGACGCACTCCACCATAAGTTAACTCTCCATGCATCCCCAAAATGAACTCCCCTGCCATTCCTATTTCAATACACATCTGGGGATGTTTCTTTTTTAATATCTCGGTGGCTCGCAAAGTAGCTAGGAAGTCTGCATCTCCCGCTGCTGCCGTAGTATCAAAATTAATGCCATCCACTCCAGATTCATACATCGCACTTCCCACCGCAACCATATCCTTAATGGCAAGCTCCATAGCTTCTTCCTCAGCAGTTCTGGCTTCGGATATTTTCCCCTGAGGCATTAGGTCAGCATAATTAGGACAAGGGCCATCCGGTTGAGTATACGAGCCTAAATTAGGCATAGCTCCATAAAACATAGGAATAGTCATCACTAGTAAAGCTTGCTCCAGCTCCGTTTGCTCGTAAGCTATGATAGGTTTCACAGGCTTGAAGCTGTAATCAACATGATCAAACTCCGCTGTATCAGCACCTAAAATCTTTTCATAAATTTGAAGCGACTGAATCCTATGTGTTGATACTCCTACACGCCTAATTTTAAGGGTGGCTGCATCGTAACTAAGAACAACCTCGTTTCCACGCTCCACGCTAACAAATCTATAAGGAGCGCTATAAATATCAAAAAGATAGGATAGTTCATCTTCAGAAAGAGGAGAAACCTTTCCTCGTTCTGCAGCATCCCTGGTACCTTCTTCTAAGTCCTGTTTTAGTTCACTCTCACTTAGTTCAGTTATAGAACCGTCTCCCATTCTGGTATAGATTTTCTGCACTTATTACCTCCTTCTATTATTAAGCGCTTTACCCACCAGCAAAAATTCTTTCATCTAAATTGCACCTCCTTTTAATATAAATTTTATCCTCTAACTTCCCCTGTCCTTTCTACCAATTCCACCTCTGCACTTTCTACAATTGAATGTAAAGCGGAAAGTACTTCCGGCGGCAATGGTTCTGGCTTGTGATTTTCAAGGATTGATAACGCCTCTTCGTGAGCTCTTTGAGCCAAGTCCTTCTTTCCACTGCTCTCCCATGGCTGCCACATCCTGCGGTCAATCAATTTAGAGTGGGATTGTTCCCTCATATGGCGCAAAGTATGCTCTGCACTTAAGAAGTTACCACCAGGCCCTACCTGTGTGATAACTTCCAGAGCCATACTTTCGTCATTTATGTCAATCCCTTTTACTACTTCTTTAACCATTTTGACTATCTCGTTATCTATAACTAACTGAGTTAAGCTGAATGTAATCCCAAGCTCAAGCATTCCCATACCATA
>DAOUTC010000048.1 GCA_030626915.1 Dehalococcoidia bacterium | reverse complement strand
TGGATTTTGAATTTGTTTAGAGCTTAGAAATTAGGATTTAGGATTTAAGTTAGTCAGGGAATATACTCAATCCTCAAGTTGGCTTCTACCCTGGTCAATCAGATTTAAATGCTCACATTCAACCCCGGCTAACTGTGAAGCCTCACGGTCAACTTCGTAAGGTTCACCAACGAAGATCTTTCCACATTTCTCCATCCTTCCCTTCGTCGGCTCGTCGGTGTAGAAAAACTTCTGATGAGCTTCGATGATTCCCACGTCGAAAGGCAAGGTGAAATAGAGGTCAGCAAGCACATTCTCTATTCCGAGTTCGTATAAGGCACCCCAACCACCTTGCTTACCCCGCTGATATTTACTCACCGGCAATAAGCTCAGCAGATTTGCTATACTGAAACGACCGCTATTGCCACAAACTTTAAAGGGAGTCACGCTGATTAAGAAGTCGCTGCGTAAGACCAGATTGGGCACCCAAAAGGTGGGGGTGGCAAAAAATTGAGCCAGAGGATTTTCCATCTCCAAAAAAGTGGAGTCTCTGACGTCAAGCATAAGCACATTGCGGAAATTATATCCCAAAGCTTGATATGCAGGATATATTGACTCCCCACTAGGAGTCCCATCAGCAATGAGTATATCCGCATCGCTAACCTTTCTTATGCCTTCAATGATAGTGTTCAATATTTCAGGGCTTGTAGTTATAGGATACGGCAAAGGAAAGTGAGCGCAAGGCACGATTAAAACACGCCTTGCCCAGGAAAGCCGTGGTGGAGGTGTGAAAACAAAATCAGAAGCTTTAAAAATCATTACTTTAACTGTAGCCTATTACTCAAGTCTTGCTAATTACGAAGCTGGCTTCAGGACTACAATCTCGGTGACTGCCGGTAGCTCTTCAAGTCTGAACTCTATCTCGCTATAATCCATTTTCTTTACATTCTCTTTATTGCGGAGAAAATCATCCACACCAGCTATAGGATAAGTACATTGGGGCGTCTTAAAATGCATCGGGATTACTACCTTAGACTTTAACTGCTCGCATACTCGACTAGCACCAGCAGCATCAATGGTGTAAAAACCACCTACAGGAATAAACAATATGTCTACAGCGCCAATCTCACTAATTTGCGCCTGGCTAAGCAGGTGCCCTAAGTCACCCAGGTGACAGAGTCTTATGCCATCCAGGCTAAAACAGAAAACGGTGTTGGTTCCTCTTTGCTTGCCTTGAGAGGTATCATGATAAGTAGCAATTCCTCTGAACTGAACTCCTTTGGCAGTTCTTATGCCACTACCCCTAACTACCTCCACTTTCCCCCGCACCGCTGAAACGTTATTGTGGTCGACATGACCATGGCTTACTACAACCACATCAGCAGCTTCCTTGATAGGAGAATAATCAATTCCACTCCCCACAGTGTAAGGGTCGGTAATTACTCTCAGCCCCTGCTCAGAAGTGAGCAGAAAGCAAGCGTGACCTAAGCACTTTATTTTCATATATCACCCCCTTAATACCCTTCGCGGAGTTTACCCTGAGTGAGATTCTTCGGTCGCTCCACTCCCTCAGAATGACAGGAAGCGAAGGGCTCAGCACACTTCGTGGCTAATGATAAAGCCAATTCAACCAAAGTCCTGACCCCCACCCCTGTAGCTCCTTTCACTATATAGCCACTTCCTTTACTGCTAGAGGCGGTGCCCGCTATGTCGAGATGAACCCAAGGACTATTATCGGTAAATTCAGCCAGGAAAAGGGCGGCAGTAATAGCCCCACCATACCTCTCACCGATATTCTTAATATCGGCAATTTCACTCTTGTTCTGCTCCTTATATTCCTCGGGCAGAGGCAATTGCCACAGCTTCTCCCCGGCTTTGTCAGCAGCTCTGCGAACATTATCTATTAACTCCTGGTCATTGCCAAAGGCACCACTATATCCAGTACCCAAGGCAACACGACAGGCTCCCGTCAAGGTAGCTAAATCAACCAGAGGGGACAAACCTTGCTTTACAGCATAACTTAGCGCATCGGCCAAAATAAGCCTTCCCTCGGCATCAGTACTTACCACTTCTATAGTCTTACCATTCATGGCTTTAATTACATCCCCGGGCTTTAAGGCACTGCCACTGGGCAGGTTCTCAGTAGCTGGAATGATACCAACAACATTAATTTTTGGTTTTAACTGAGCAATGGCACTGAGTGCTGCCATAACCGCAGCACCGCCAGCCATATCATCTTTCATCTCACTCATGCCCTCTGAAGGCTTAATGGAAATTCCCCCAGAATCAAAGGTTACGCCTTTACCAATAAAGCCAATAGCACTTTCAGAACTCTCATTTCCTTTATAACTAAGAGTTATTAACTTTGGCGCCTGGCTACTTCCCTTTGACACTCCCAGAAGCGCCCCCATACCCATCGCCTCCATATCACTGGAATCAAAAATATTAATTTCTAGCTTGCTCTTATCAGCTATTTCTTTAGCTACTTCAGCCATTCGACCAGGCGTCATATAGTTAGCCGGCTGGTTAACCATATCACGAGCTAAACTGGTAGCCTCCGCCATTACTTTCCCTTTATGACTTCCTCGTTCTAGAGCTGGGAGTTCACCCTCCTCTCTTTCCACTATTAAAATCTCTTTAATATCCTCATATTCAGGCTTCTTATACTTAGAGAAGCTATAGAGCCCGAGAAGGCTACCCTCTACTATTGCCTCAGCCGAAGCCTCAGATTCAATACCATTAATGTCAGCACCATGGACTATGGTAGCTACCCTATGACAATTCAACTTCCTCAAAGAGCGGCAAGATTCTCCTGCCACTTCACGCACTTTATCCAGCGTGAAATCCTGACGCTTACCTAGCCCGGCCACAGCTGCTATCCCTGCTGGCAACTTGCCAAAGGTATGAATAATACTAACCTCTCCAAACTTGCCCTTGATTCCCCCACTGCTAATAAGACGAGTTATGGCTCCGTCCAGAGCTTTATCCACAACAGCAGTGGCACCACCAGGCTGCTCTCCCTCAAAGACATTTACCACGATGGCGTCAGCCTCAACCTGGGTTATATCACCAGCTATAACTTTGATTTCCAAATCTCATCCTCCCGAGATATACAAATCTTCAGAACATTTATTTTACTCTACTTGAATGAGAATTTGAAGAGGGTTATGAGGAAAATTTATTTACCTTTTTATTACTCGCATAATCTTATCAATTACTGGAGCAATATCTCGTGAAGTATCAACAACGAAATGGTTACAGCGGGGCCTCTCTTTTCGTGATTTCATTCTTTGATACACATCCCGACCGGCTTGCGAGTCATTTTGGGAATCAACTCCTCTTTCTCGCGCAAGGAGGCGTTGCCGCACTACCTCTGGAGGAGCTTCAACACAAACCAAGATGAGTTTCGCCCTCGTTTTGTCAGCAATATGATAGAGGTATTCTCGATGTCGCTCCAACAGGTTTGTAGCATCGAAAATGACGGGTATGCCTTTCCCCAAAAGCTCCTCAATAAGAGCATGACAGGCAGGAAAAAGCCGCCTATTCTCACTCTCATCATACGCTGGACAGGGAAACAAGACTTTTCGCAGAGTATCGCTGGCCAAGACAACAAAAGGTAGCCTCTCTGCCAGCTTGCGGCAGAAAAAAGACTTGCCTGTGCCCGGCAAACCGCTAACCACCACCAGAGGAGGCTCTACCTGAGCTTGAGGTAAGTTAGCAAGGCTCTGACGCAACCTCTGTGTATCCTCACTTAAACTACCTGTCATTAACATCACAATTATTAGTAAGGTAGTGCAAAGATTTGAGAGCTATACACCTACCTGGGTTTTACTAGAGGTGATAGTAACTCCTCGTCCTTTCTTAATTCAATGATGCGGTCGCGGAGCATAGCAGCTTTCTCAAACTCCAGATTCTTAGCCGCAGCCTTCATCTGGGATTCAAGCTGTTTGATGAGGCGAAGCATCTCCTCTCTGGAAACAGGGGTAGCCATGTAAGGGACTCGAGTCTCAGCCACAGCTTGAACTCGCTCAGTTATGTCCTTGATGGCCTTCTTTATCCCCTGTGGAGTTATACCCTGCTCTCTGTTATAGGCTTCCTGAATTCTTCGCCGACGAGAAGTTTCCTCTATCGCTTTCTGCATGGAAGTAGTAATTATATCAGCATACATTATGGTATGAGCGTTCACATGCCTGGCAGCTCGCCCCATCGTCTGGATAAGTGCTTCCTCTGACCTCAGGTAGCCTTCCTTATCAGCATCAAGTATGGCTACCAAGCTTACCTCGGGCAAATCCAGCCCTTCACGAAGTAAATTAATACCCACAACTACATCATAGACGCCGAGGCGAAGGTCACGAAGTATCTCCACCCTCTCCAGCGTCTCCACCTCCGAGTGAAGATAATGGGTTTTTATCCCCATTTCCCTGAGGTAGTCACTTAATTCTTCAGCCATTCTTTTGGTCAAGGTGGTCACTAAGCAGCGCTCCCCTTTATCCACCCTGGTTTTTATCTGGTAAATAAGGTCATCAATTTGTCCCTTAGTGGGCTTAACTTCTACAGTAGGTTCCAGCAGCCCCGTGGGTCGGATTAGTTGTTCCGCCACCTGTTGGCTATGTGCATACTCGTATGGCTTGGGAGTAGCTGAGACATAGATAACCTGGTTAATGCGTTCCTCAAATTCTTCAAAATTTAGTGGGCGGTTATCCAAGGCTGAGGGGAGACGAAAACCATAGTCAACCAAGGTCTGTTTTCGGGAAATATCGCCACGATACATACCTCTTATCTGGGGCAAAGTCATATGTGATTCATCTATGAAAAGCAAGAAATCGTGGGGAAAATAGTCTAGCAAAGTCCACGGTGTGCTTCCTGGAGCACGTCGTTGCAGATGACGAGAGTAATTCTCTATCCCGTTGCAATAACCTACCTCTTGAAGCATTTCGATATCGTAGTTAGTCCGGGCCTCAAGTCGCTGAGCTTCCAGCAGCTTACCTTGAGCCCTTAACTCCTTTAGCCTTTCCTCTAGCTCATCTTCGATATCTTCGATTGCTGCCATCAGTTTATCGTGGGGGGTGACAAAATGCTTGGCCGGATAGATATCCACCTGGTCAAGATAAGCCAGCAGTTCAGCGGTAAGCGGGTCAACCTCCACAATGCGGTCAATTTCATCGCCCCAAAATTCGATTCTAAGAGCTATTTCCTCATAGGCTGGCTGGATTTCCAGAGTGTCACCTCTAATGCGGAATTTGCCCCTGGTAAGTTCAAAATCATTTCTTTCATACTGCATATCTACAAGGCGGCGAACCAGGCTGTCTCGCTTATAATTCCCGTTTCTCTTCACAGTAAGAGCAAAGCTGTGATACTCCTCAGGTGGACCCAAGCTATAAATGCAAGAGACTGAAGCCACTATAATTACATCTCGGTGCTCAAAGAGAGCTCTGGTAGCTGCATGACGTAGTTTGTCAATTTCCTCATTTATATCGGTCTCCTTCTCAATATAGATGTCAGTGCTGGGAATGTAAGCTTCTGGCTGATAATAGTCATAATAACTAACAAAATACCCCACAGCGTTTTCAGGAAAGAATTCCTTGAATTCCGTGACTAGCTGAGCAGCTAAGGTTTTATTATGACAAATAACCAAAGTCGGTCTTTGCACCCTCTGGATAACATTAGCCATGATGAAGGTCTTACCGCTGCCAGTAACACCGACTAAAGTCTGCTGACGATAATCTTTTTTCAGGCCCTGGACCAGTTTATCCACCGCTTGCGGCTGGTCGCCAGTGAGACGAAAATCGGAGGTAATTTTAAACTGCGACACTGTGGAGTTCACTCACCCTCGTAAAAGGCAACACCTATTATACCTGACCCAGCTACAATTTGCATAACTGGAGTGAATTGCGTTATGTAAAGTTCAGCAGGCTGAAATCGCTCCTTAAGCATATTAGCCAGCTCTCTAGCTTCTCCAGGCTGTTCAGCTTCCATCACAGCAACATGTAATGATTCCTCACCATCAATATGTTCCTGCACCCTTTTAACAATTCCCTCCATTCCTTTCCGCTTAGACCTAACTAATGCAACAGGATATGCCTTTCCTTGGGAAAGACCAATGATTGGTTTCACACTAAGCAAAGAACTTGCCCAAGAGGCTAATCTGTTAATACGCCCTGTTCTAGCTAAATGGCTGAGGGTATCAAAGGCAAAGAACGAATTCACTTTCGATTTAACAGCATCAGCAGCCTCGATTATCTCGCTCATACTTTTACCCTTAGCAGCAGCTCGAGCTGCTGTTAAGGCGATGAAGCCCTGGGCCATAGCAGCTGTTGCAGAATCAAATACCTCTACCTTTAAATGAGGCATAGCTTCTTGCGCCATCTTTGCCCCTGCCTTAGCCAGGGAAATTGTGGCGGTAAACTGAGAAAAACAAACAACATGAACTATGTTATTCGCCTTATGGCTCAGTTTCTCATATTCCTGAAAATAAAATTGTGGAGGCCAGGGAGTGGTATCAATGCGCGGTAGTCTTTGAAACCTATGAACCACCTCTGGAGGCAAGTCTTCATCAGTATCCCGATAAACCTTACTCTCAATTGTAAGCCTCACAGGAATGATATGAATATCATATTCGTCCACTACCTCCTGTGGCAGAGAGGCAACACTATCGGTGACCACAGCAACTTTGTTCATCTTGTGGCCAATTGTTGCAGTGCCAGCTTAACCTTCTCCTCCAGACTTAGCTTTGAAGCATCAGGAAGGCTAGAGGCAGCCTGCATAGCTTCCCTCAGGGAATAGCCCAAACTGGTTAAGGCAGCTACAACATCAGCACTTTCTGCCGCTAAAGGCAAAGCAGCTTCCTTCCACTCTTTCTCTAATTTACTTCTGAGTTCTATTACAATGCGGTTAGCCATCTTTCTGCCAATGCCAGGTACCTGACTGATAATGTCTATATTAGCACTTGTGATAGCTATGACAAGTTGTTCTGGATTCAAGGCAGAAAGAAGTGCCAAAGCTGCTTTAGGGCCAATCCCTGAGACGGAAATAAGATTCCTGAATAAAGCCAACTCCTCCTCGGAGGCAAAACCATAAAGAGCGATATTATCCTCCCTGAGGTGAAGATGACTATAAAGGGAGACCTTATCATTAATGGCTCCCAGTTGGCTTAAAGTGGAACCGGGGACGTGTACCTGGAAACCTATACCACCTACATTGATAATGACCGAGTCGGTACCACGATATTCTAAAGTTCCCTTCAATGTAGCTATCATCTTAACTTTTATCAGCTAGCCATTGGTTAAGTCGGCTCTGCTGAATATGACAAATGGCTACAGCCAAAGCATCAGCAGCATCACTGGGCTGTGGCACCTGAGGAAGCTCAAGTAGCATCCTTACCATTTCCTGCATCTGATATTTATCGCTTCGTCCATAGTTGGTTACCTGCTGCTTTACTTGAGCAGGTGAGTAATAGTAGACAGGTAATCCCCGGTTAGCTGCTGCCAGGATAGCTATAGCTTGTGCCCTGCCTATAGCAAATGCCGAGTGCACATTAAGACCTATAAAGGGCTCTTCAATAGCCACCTCATCTGGTTGATGTTGGACCAAAATCTCGCTTAATCTGGTATATATAGAGCGCAATCTTTCTTGTATAGGAACTTGAGGAGAGGCATTTAATACCCCGCAATCCACCATATGCATTTCCTCCTCAATATCCACCACACCATAGCCTAGATTTACAGTTCCGGGGTCAATGCCAAGAATGCGCATATCGTTATGTCGAAGAGCGCAGTTTTTCTAAGGTAGCATCAGAAAAATCAACATTGGAGTATACGTGCTGCACATCGTCCAGTTCCTCCAGTTGGTCAAGGAGGGTCAAGACCTGAGCCGCTTCCTTTTCACCTAGTAATATGGTAGTTTTAGGAATCAGGGAAAGCTCTGCAGAAACTATATGCTTTTTCTCTTCAATTGCCTTCCTTACCTCTTCTAAATCCTGCGGCTGAGTATAGATTTCGATATAGCCCTTTTCTGTGTTAACATCTTCAGCTCCGGCATCGATAGCCTGCAATGTTATTTCTTCAGCATCTGAGCCACCACTTTCTACAATCATCACTCCTCTATTCTCAAAGAGCCATGAGACACAGCCAGTCTCACCTAAGCTACCGCCGTGGCGCGTGAAAAGACGACGCACATCCTGAATGGTACGGTTACGATTGTTAGTCAGTGCTACTACCAAAACTGCTACGCCACTCGGTCCATAGCCTTCAAGAGTTATCTCAGCTAAATCAGAGGCCTCAGCTCCACCGCTGGCGCGCTTTATAGCCCTTTCAATATTATCCAGGGGCATGTTATTATCGCGAGCTTTCTGCGTTGCCAATCTTAACTGGAAATTGCTCTCTGGATTCGAGCCCCCTTGTCTTACCGCCACCATAATCTCCCTGGTGAGTTTGGTGAATAACTGTCCCCGCCTGGCATCAGCTACTCCCTTCTGTCGTTTAATCTGCGACCACTTGGAATGTCCTGACATACTGCTCTCCTATCTAATTTTAGCATCACAAGTCCCAAAGGTAAAGAGCATGAACTCGTCCATATGATTAGTGACACATTACCTCCTTCCGTGTCATTGCGAGCGAAGCGAAGCAATCTCGGGCACTCATGGAGATTGCTTTGGCACTTTAGGTTGCTTC
>DAOUTC010000170.1 GCA_030626915.1 Dehalococcoidia bacterium | reverse complement strand
TACATTGTCCCCTAAAACACAGTTATCCCCAACTTCACTTTCCTCGCCAACATAACAATTGGAGGCAAGCACACAGTTCTTAAGCTTAGCCCCCTTGTTAATCTTACAACTTCGCCATAATACTGCCCCTTCCACCATAGCACCCTCCCCTATCTGGCATCCTGAGCCTAAAGCAACAGGCCCTTTAATTACGCAATCCTTATCAATAAAACAACCATCTCCAATTATCACTGGCCCTTCAATTCGAACTGAGGGGTGAACAAAACCCTCACCTTCAAATTTTACGCCCTTCTCGCCCATATAGCGATGGAGCAAATCGTGGTTTAGTCTTAAGTATTTCTCCGGTGTGCCTATATCAATCCAATAATCCTCAAATGGATAACCATAAATAACCTGTCCTTTCTCTATGACGGCGGGAAAGACATCGCGCTCAAAGGTGAAGAAAACTTCAGGAGGGACGTAGTTTAAGATTTCCGGTTCTAAAATATAAATGCCCGCATTAATCATATTGGTAGTTACCTCGTCCCAAGTTGGCTTTTCCTTGAAATGTTTGACCCTGCCCTGGCCGTCTGTCTCCACCACTCCATAAATAGTGGGATTATCCACAGGAGTCAAGGCTATAGTCACAGTGGCCTTTCTGTCACGGTGCAGCTTCACCATAGTGCTTAGGTCTAGGTCAGTGACAATATCGCCATTAAAAACGATAAAAGGGCTATCCAGGAATTTCTCGGCATTTTTCACCGCTCCAGCTGAGCCCAGAGGTAAATCTTCCACCAGGTAGGTTATTTTCACGCCAAACTTGCCGCCATCACCAAAATAACTTTCGATTTGCTCCGGCAGATAGCTTAATGTGAGAATAATATCATTGACATTGTATTTCTTGAGATAGCCGATAAGATGCTCCAAAGAGGGGTGATTTAATACAGGCACCATTGCTTTAGCTGTGTTGCAGCTAAGAGGACGCAGCCTGGTGGCTTTTCCGCCAGCTAAAATAACAGCTTTCATCTTGGGCAGTGGCTAATCTAACCTCGTCTTTTGCTAAGTTTGAACCATGGGTGATAGCTAACTATAGCGTTTCTGTCCAATTCACCGCTGACGAAGTAATTGAAAATCCTCAAATAATCCGACACCCTGTCAGGCATGAGGAAGTGGTTCTTGACATAGTTATGAGCCTTCTTCCCTATTGATTCTGCTATATGTGGATTTTCCAACAGGCGAATTGTTTTTCTCGCCGCCTTTTTTGCTGAAGTGATAAAAAATCCAGTTTCGCCCCCTGTAACCTGAATAGGAATTGCTCCCACCTCCCTGGTTATCACCGGCTTAGCCTTCCACATTGCTTCGGTAATAACCAGCCCAAATCCTTCCTTAATGGAGGGTTGCAGTATCACTGTTGCAGCTCTTTGCAAAGCATTGACCTCTAAAGCACTAACCTGCACATCTTCAGGAAGCTTAATAACACGAATATCAGGATCTCCTTTTGCCTCCTCGCAAATTTGGTTAAAGATTACCTCTCCTTCAGGATCATCCAAAGCCATGCCACCAGCTATTACCAGTTGGCAATTTACCTCTCTTTTGACTATTCTATATGCATTGATACTGGTCTCAAT
>DAOUTC010000134.1 GCA_030626915.1 Dehalococcoidia bacterium | reverse complement strand
TTCGCTGCAGAGGATTGGATTGCTAAAACTAGGAGGGGTGGAATTTTCCTACACGCAGGTTGTAGGGAGGATTATCTCCAGTCAACGCATGGGGATTACCGAAATGTTAGAACATTACTTCTCGCTTTAAGTGCAAATGGGAAAACGAGCACAACCTGTAGGATCCTCGCAAGAAAAGGAAAGGAAAAATCTTGGATTATTCAAGACGATGGTGGAACTCTCATGCCAGATGGTTCTTTTCATGGCTTCGAAGCTGGAGGAATATTTGTAAAAACAGAGGATGTAAATCCCGGGGAACAACGGGAAATATTCTATGGCTTATTAAAACCGGGAACATTGTGCGAGAATGTCTATGTAACCGAAGACGGAGACCTTGACTTTTACAAACTGGAAAGAACATCAAACGGAAGAGCAGTTATACCGAGAAGAGATTTTATGCACGCCAGCCCCTATATCGATGTGGATAGGATTGACAACCTAATTCTTATCACCAGAGGGCCGTTTATCCCTGCGATAGCAAAATTGACTCTGGAACAAGCGGTGGCTTTAATGATTTTGGGGCAAGCAATGGAATCATCAGCAGGTGATCCAACCAAAGCAGGAAGGATTAGAAGCGAGTTTTTCTACGATCCCTTTATGTCTGGTGACAAAGCAGAGCATGCCAACAGAGTTTATGAAATCTTGAGAGGTCTCCCTCATATGAATTACTTCCTGTTAAATACGGGAGGAGTGAGTGAAGGAGCACGTTACAAAGAGATAACACTGGAACATACGATGGCTATATTGGATTCTCTTTTAAGAGGAGGACTTGAAGACTGGATAGATTCACCCACAGGCTTTAAGGTGCCAAAAGCGATAAGGATGGTAGATGATATTTACCTGCATCCTAAGAAGCTTTACTCAAGTGCTGAATTTGAGGAGAGGCAGAAGGAACTTAATAAATTTAGACGCGAAGCCATTCAAAAAATCGGCGATGCTCTACATCCAAATATAAAAAATGTTTTTAGCGAAGACTGAAAATTGGCTCGGAGGATACCCTCCAGAATATCGAGACGATCCGATAGAACTAATGGAAAAATCTGCTGTTCTATTTCGATCGATTGCCGCGCGCGCCAACCGATTTACAATAACTTTTACAAACAGAAACTCTATACGATACTCATCATAAGAAGATTTTAAGTGAGGACTAACCCATGGAAAACCTGTAAAGCCCCGGTGGCTAAGCCCGGTTATAGCAGCGGCCTTGTATACATAGAGTCGGGAGAGCCGCAGGTCGCGGGTTCGAATCCCGCCCGGGGCTCCAAACTTGAACGTATAGCTCCGATGAACAACCATTACTAAACATTTTTTCATGGTTTAACCGCATTTTCTTCGCGGAAACCTTGAATCCATTATAATTTTAGTTTTAAAAATGAGGCTTTTTTCCTAAAAATACTTATTATATTCTTTTTATTCTAAATAATGGTAGAGGAGGGCGTATTTAGAAACTCCTTTCTCTTTTCAGCACCTCTTTGTACAGATACGCCCTCTGGCAAACGCTTTCAGTCAACCGACCATATCGGAAATCGCACAGCTGTGAGTGAGAGAAACAAGGGGTGAGAAAAATCACCTGATGCTTCTAGTATGGCTTTCTCAGATAGTTAAGAAAACTTATCACCAGACATGGAGGCTCTTCCAACACCGGTTCTGAAGAGGCAAAATCCAATCGCTGCCAACGCTGCTGCGGTATACATGGTAGCCCTAAAGCCGAAGAGCTCCGAGATTATTCCGCCAATTAATGCTCCAGCCACGGCGGCGAGACTGATCACCGAATCAAGCATTCCTGTGCAAGTAGCCTTTTCAACGTTACGTCTCATTAGGTAAAGGAGAGAGCCAACATAGAGACATGACCAAGAACAACCAAGCAAGACTTGCATTGGAAGGAGTTGATAAAAATTTTGAGCCAAAGTGAAAACAAAGAAGGTTATCGAAGACAGGATTAAACCCGCGTCAATCAAAGTTTTGCCTCTGAAGCGATCGACAAATCGCATGACAAAAAACTGCGACGCAGTATTCACAGTGTAAATTACTCCAACCCAAAACTTGTCTCCTCCAAGATTTGCAGTGATGTACAGGGGGTATATGATCCATATGCAATTGGCTCCTGTGTGTCTCATAAAATAGGATAGGTAAAGGCGCCAGTTCTTTTTGATTACACTCTTAGGAAAAAACGGAACACTGAGATATGGACTGCTAATCGTAGGCATTGTAAAGGAAACAAAAAAAGCCAATAGAAGACAGGCTGAGGACAGAACAAAGGCGCCCCAATACATAGCTATCAAACCAGCGATAAAGTTGCCAATAGCCCAACCTAACGCACCAAAAGAACTGAACCGTCCAAGAAGATCCCCCGACTCATAAACATAAGCTATGAGCGCAGGAGGAAAAATTCCAATAGAAAATCCTGCCAAGCCACGAGCGAGAGCGAGTAACCACGGATCAGCCCACAACGGCACGACAAAAGAGGGATCCGTTAAAACTTGTAGGAAAAACGTGAGGGATGAGACTCCGAGACCGAGGTGAAGGAAAAACTTTCGACCGTATAAATCAGATGCGCGACCAAAAAGATATGATGAACTGAAAACGGCAAGTCCATAGACCGCTCCGATGAAGCCTACTTGAGTTTTGCTCGCTCCAAGTTCTCCAGCCAAAATGGGAATAAACAGGTATGAAGCTGAGAAAGCTGTTCTGTACAGCAACTGGATAACGTTTTGCTTCATGTCAAAGTCTCACTATTTTGACTTCTACACGGTTTGAAATGTTTTTTAAATGTTATGCGGGTTACCTAACCATAATGGTTAACTAAAGGGAGCGGATGAACTTACGCTAACGCTTATTGACATCTTAATCCTCGCTGTTGTTCAAGGCATAACCGAGTGGCTGCCAATATCTAGCTTTGGACATCTAGCCATCGTTGAAGAATACCTGGGTTTAGAGCTTCCATTGATTTTCAATGTGATGTTGCACATAGGAACCATGTTTGTAGTCTTGACGGTATTCTGGAGAGATATCATAAACATCGTTAAAGCCTTGGTTAGTCTAGATTTCA